>CAMBEX010000193.1 GCA_945865865.1 Bdellovibrio sp. ZAP7 | reverse complement strand
GGTGGGTATTATCGGCCTGACGACGGCCGAACTGATTTATGACAAATACGTCGCTCCCGTGATCCTGACGGATCCGCTGAGTGCCGCGGTTAAATGGGCCAAAGTTCTTAGGCCTCAGGTCGACGTGCTTTTGATCGTGTCTCACAACCAGTTCGACATGAACAAGCACTTGGCCAAAAACGTACCAGGTGTGGACGCGGTGATCAGCGGACATTCGCACATGAAGCTCGGCAGGGCTGAGCTCGTGACCAATGCCGGACGACAAGTCCCGGTGGTCGAGACGGGTGAGCACGGCGAATTTTTGGGTGAGCTGAAACTGCGTGTGATCCAGACCCAACACGGCCCGGCGGTTCTTTTTAAAAATTACGAACTGCATCCTGTTTTGCCCGGAATTCCGGAGGATCCAGGTGTTGCGCGAACGATTGCTGAAGAAGACCTACGACTTTCAGAGCTTTTTGGCGGCGATATCCATCAAGTTGTCACTCATTCCGAAATTGACATTCATCGCTCGGACTCGACGGAGAGTCCGCTCGCAAACCTGGCCGTCAAAGCTTACCGCGAGGACACGGGAGCCGACGTTGCCATCGAGATCGCAAGCCTGACGGGTCTCGCAATTCCAAAAGGCGATGTGCGAGCGAAAGATCTGCATGATGTAATGCCACATACGATGGATCTTTCCACTGGCAAGGAGTGGGGCCTGAATGTTTGGAACGCCCGAGGACAGGATCTCTCCAAGATGCTTCATGTGCTTTTTGGTGTGTATCAAAACCTGTCCTTTATGGCGGGTTACCTCGTCACCGAAAACGCCACGCTCAACTGGGATCCGAGTGCTTCGATGCCTGGAAATATTTTTCCGGTGAGAAGTATCGCTATTGGCGGAAAGCCGCTGAAACTCGATCAAGACTATACCGTCGCAGTGGCGGATGGGATGTGGGACGCGATTAAGCAGGCCGATGCCCTCATGAATCTCGAGATGGATTTATCTCGGGTGACCTACGCGGGTAAAGATGCATGGCGTGCGGTATTGGAATACGGCGGCCGGCATCCGCTGCTTTCGAAAGACGACCTCAAAGTCGGTGGTCGTCTCGTGAGCGTGAAAGCGGATCTCGCAGTTTTTGGCTACAACTGGAGATGGGATGGCAGCCAGATTTGGGTAACGGTTCAAAATTTGGGGCTCGGGACTTCGCAAACTGGGGTTTTGAGTTGCTCCAGTGGATTACCCAATGACTTGATCGCGCATGGAACCGCTCAGCAAGTGTGGACGGATCTGGGTGCCGTAAGCGTTGCTCCGATTTCGGTGGGAGGCGAGCTCGAGGTCGCCGTGCCATTTGCGATTTCTGGAAAGGTGCCTGGTTTCTGGCCGATTCGCTGTGAAGTCAGCGGCGGTGGAGACTCTTACGCGTCTAACAACGTGATCTCGCCGATCGTGGACGTGAAGCCCGCAGGTCGACTTCTTGAATACTTGGGTCTGAACTAGAGTTCAAAGCGCCCTAGTTTTCGCTCAACCCGCTAGGCATCGGTTTTGAGCAATTTAGGCTGGTTTAGGCCTATTTTTTCAAACCGCACGCTTGGATTTTTACTTTTTTCCCAATACGCGCGTTCGCATTTCTTTTTTGTAGCGCGCGATGCGATCCAGGATTTTCTTTCCCGCCATGCCCCCTCCTGAACCCAGAATTTGTGCGGCGAGAATTCCTGCGTTCCAGGCATTTCCAATCGCGACGGTCGCGACCGGAACTCCGCGCGGCATTTGGACAATCGACCAAAGCGCGTCTTGACCTTGCATCGACCCGATGGGGACCGGAACGCCGATGACCGGGAGTTCCGTGTAAGAAGCCACCATGCCCGGTAGGTGGGCAGCACCCCCCGCGCCCGCAATAATGACTCGAATGCCTTTTTTGCGGGCCTGTGAGCCAAATACGGCCACCTCATGAGGCGTGCGATGGGCTGACACGACGGACATGACAAAGGGGAGCTTGAGTTTATCGAGGGCCCCTGCGGCTTCTTTCATGACGGGGAGATCGGTTTCGCTTCCCATGATGATGGCGATCTGAGGTTTGCCTTTGGGTTTCTTTTTTATAGTCTTCATATTTAATTTTGTCCGGAACCGTCAGTTTAACTCACAGTAAGCGTGCAGGCCAGCCACAGATTTACCGGCGTCGCGCCGGTTTGCGTGAGTTGCGTGGATTACTTGGATTTCTTATGGGCACGAAGCGCGTCTTGCCACTGGGCGAGGTAGTCATCCGCACGACGCCTGAGCTCGGCAAAATCCTCCGTCGCGGCGGAGCTGTTAAGGTGACCGAGTTTTCTCCCGGGGCGAACTTCCGTTTTTCCGTACCAGTGCAGTCGAAAACCCTCGGGCGCGGGCGGGAGGATCGCCGGAAAAAGTGCATGGAGGTCGGGGTCATCGAGTGAGAGGTCATCCGGTCCTAAAAGATTGACCATGCTAAAGGCTGGAGCCGTGTGGGTTGAGCCCAGTGGCATTCCGAGTACCGCCCGCCAGTGGTTTTCAAACTGGCTGGTGTCGGCTGCGTCTTGAGTAAAATGGGCGGAGTTATGAACGCGAGGGGCGATCTCATTCACGAGGAGTTCACCGCTTTCTGTTTCAAAAAACTCGACGGCAAAGGTTCCGATGATGCCCGTTTCGTCGCCCAACTTTCGGCAGGCTTGAGCGGCCTGAACTTCTAGCGCGGGCGCGACACCTAATTGAGTGGCCGGGCCGAAAACGCGCGAGCAAATTCCGTGGGATTGTTCGCTGATCACGAGTGGATAATGCACAAAGTTTCCGTCTGCCGAGCGCACCGCAGCCATGGCGAGTTCACGTTTGAAAGCGATTCTTTTTTCGGGGTAGATTGTTCCGCCCCGTTTCGCGGCTTCAGAGAAAAAGTTTTTGATGGTGCCCGAATTTCGGGGCGTCACCTCTTTCAGTACGAGCACGCCCTTGCCGTCGTATCCCAGGCGGCTCCACTTGAGGACCACGCCATCGGGCCAGCGTTTGAGGAGCGCGGCGGTCCAGGTTGTGGGGTCGGTGCCTACTTCGGGGACATCAAAGTCCGCCGTAGCGATTGCGGTTTTTGACAGAAGTGTTTTCTGGCTCAACTTGTCTTGCAAAAGCGTAATCGCTGCAAGGGATGGAGCAAACCGGATACCCAGCCCGGCGGACGCCGCAGCAAGAACCGCGCAGTCGACAAATTCATTTTCAAACGCGACAAAATCGACGTGCTTGAAAAATTCCGCAAGGGCACTCGGGTCGCTTGCCCTGCCAATGATGATGTTTTGTGTCAGAAGCGCGACCGGAGAGTTTTGGTTTTCACAAAGGACCCAAGGCTCAAGTCCGAGAGTGTGCGCGGCTTCAATCAGCATTAGGGAGAGTTGACCTCCGCCGAGGATTCCGATTCTGGTGGGTGAGGGGCGCACAGCCTCTTTGTAGCGCAGACTTCAGCCGATCTGAAGACCTAAGTCCCATAGCCTGAGTTCACGCATTATTTCGCCGAAAATGAGGCCAGGGGTGAGTTGCTCGAGCAAACCACGGTCGAAGCTGCGAGCTTGCACCTGGCGCCCGATCGGTCCCATGAGGGGATCTACACGGTTATTGGGTTGAGAACCTCTCGCATCGCCCCAGAAAATGTCCCGGCTATTTGACACCGTGGGAAGTTCATTTAAATGAACAGCCTAAGATCCCTATTCAAAAACCGTTGCACTTCAGACCTAAATCCACCCTGCCAATTTGAGCCAAAAAGCCATTGCCCCGCTATTATCAGATTGAATTCAAGCGCCAAAATAGGTACACACTTCCCGTGCGCCCCAAGCAACTTTCCTTCCTTCCAAAACAATCCGTCACGGCTCACCGCGAACACGGCGGCTCCATTCGCGGGGGCAAGCGAAAAACCGCGCGCGCCATCGACACCAAATCGCCGATGCACATTGTTCTCAGGTCCTCACGCGCACGCGGCGCACTCTCGATGCTCCATCCAAAAAAACGTGACCCTGTCGACACGCGCGCGCATCACATCGCCAGGCGCCATGGCGTGCGCATCTACCGCTTTGCGAACGTCGGAAATCACTTACACCTGCTCGTAAAAACGCCTACACGGATCGCGTTTCAGAGGTTCCTGCGCGAACTCACGGGCGTGATCGCCGCGCTCATGACGGGCGCCACCAAGGGCTCCCCCGGAAGGTTTTGGGATGGGCTTGCGTACACTCGAATCGTGACCTGGGGGCGCGACCTTAAAAACATCGAGCAGTATTTTATCAAAAATATTTTCGAAGCGGCGGGACTGCTGACTCGGCGGGCAAGGGCCGCTGGTTTGAGAGTCATTCCTCTCGCGGGCTGGGGATAGT
>CAMBEX010000192.1 GCA_945865865.1 Bdellovibrio sp. ZAP7 | reverse complement strand
ATCCGGCATCTTTTTCGTCGCTCGTTTCATTACCGAGTTCTGGCTCCGGCTCTCCAACAGAAATCCAGAAGGTAGTTCAAAGTCAGGAAGCGGCGGCACCCTCTCACGTCATCAGCATGAATGAACCACTCGAACACGGAGGGTTCACTTTTTACCAGTCGAGTTACGAAGACGCTCAGCCTAGACCCACGGTTTCTGTCTTCTCGGTCAATCGCGATCCGGGGCGTTGGTGGAAATACATTGGATCCATCCTTTTGGTCTCGGGTTCGATCCTTCTTTTTGTGGTGAAGTACGTCAAAGCCAAGTCTGCTCCTAAAGTCGCGATGGCCTCAGAAGTGTCTGAGATCGTTCGGCCACTCTCTTCACCCAAGTCTGCATTTAATTCTCATGAGGCATCCCGATGAACTTCAAATCAGTGAGTCGTCCCACGTGGTCCTTTATTGCGGTTTCGATCCTGCTTTCGGTTTTTGCGCTGAGTGCCGCCCATGCTTCGGGAGACGAGCCACAGGCTGCACCTAAAAAAGGTTGGTCGTTTGAAGAACTCAAACGCGTTCCCATTCAAAATGGCGGACGGGTCAAGCCATTGGATTCGTTTGCGCGCGAGGTGGTGCTGCACCTGACCGGCTCGCGAAAATTTGAAGGTTGGGAGCCCGCCGAAATGGTGCTTTCGATCATGGCCCAACCCAAACAGTGGGATTCCAGACCTTTGATCAAAGTTCAGCGAGCGGACGTCAAACGTCAACTCATGCTGGACTCAGAGCGTACCCGTTTTTCGGTCGGTGAACTTTTTGGAAACTCTGCACTTCTTCAGTACGCCCAGCACATGGGCAGCGGGATTGAGTCGCAAATGTCCAAGGCTCCTGATCCCAAAGCCAATCCGCGCGAAGAGGAGCTCAAAAGGCTTCTGGATCGTCTGACGCTTTTTCATAATTTGGTTTCAGGCGATGCATGGACCGTTGTCCCGCAGCTTGCAGTTTCTGACCGTAAGGAGGCTCCAGCTTGGCTTGCACTTTCGGCCGTACCAGCCGCTTCGACGGAGAAGGAGACGACTCAGGAAAGTGAAACAGCTCAGGCAATCCGCCTCAGATTTTTGGCTACGGTTGCTGCGTATTTCATGAATAATCAATCGAACTTTGAGTCGAGCACACGCCAGCTTCGCGAAATGGTCGAGGCCCAGGTGCCAGGATATACGGAGAACGTCGCCCCAGTGGTCCGAGCGGAGACTCTGTACAATAGAGTCAGGCCTTTTCAATGGGCGTGGATCATGTACTTGGTCGCAGGTCTGACTTTCATGGCGATGATTTGGTTGCGGTCCGGTCGCGAGGGTACAGATTCACGGGCTAGCCGTGTGATGGGTTGGACTGCCGGCAGTCTGATGGTCTCGGCATTCTTGTTTCATATTTCCGGTTTTGCGCTCCGCTGTTACATCGCCGGCCGTCCACCCGTCTCCAATATGTATGAATCCATCGTGTGGGTTTCTTTCGGGGCTGTTTTTTTCGCGATGTTGATTTTTGCGTTTCAGAGGCAAAGGGTTTTGCTCGCAACCGGAAGCATGCTCGGCGCACTTGGACTCATTGCCGCCGATGCGGCTCCGACACTCATGGATCCAGGGCTTCATCCCCTGGTTCCCGTTTTGCGGAGCAACTATTGGCTGATGGTTCACGTGCTGACGATCACCTTGGGTTATGCGGCATTTGCGCTAACGATGGGCCTGGGCAATGTGACGATGTTTCAGTTTCTTCGCGGTGGAGATGGGCTCATGGCGCGGGTCAATCGCATGAACCAGCTCACTTATCGCGCGATGCAATTTGGTGTGGTTCTTCTTGCCGCCGGCACCATCCTGGGCGGCGTATGGGCCGATTATTCGTGGGGAAGATTTTGGGGATGGGATCCTAAAGAAGTTTGGGCGTTGATTGCGCTTCTCACTTACCTTGCGGTTCTTCACGGACGCTTCGCGGGCTGGGTAGGCTCATTTGGATTTGCGGCGTGGACGATCGTGTGTTTTGCGAGTGTGGTGATGGCCTGGTATGGCGTGAACTTCGTCCTGGGAGTGGGCCTGCACTCTTATGGCTTTTCAGCGGGCGGTCAGGGCATAGTGGGAATGTTCGTTTTGGCTCAGCTCATCTTTGTAGCAGCGGTTGCGTGGGTCAACCACCGACGTAAGGTTTCGGCAAAAAGCTAAAAAAAGGCCGTCCAAACTATCCTGAGATTTCCAGGAGTCTCGCCACGTATCGCGCCACTCCTTCCTCGAGTGAAGTGAATGGCCGCGAATACCCCTCGGCTCGAAGTTTGTGCATTGTCGCTTGGGTGAAGTACTGATAGCGGCCGCGGATCGCTTCGGGTGTTTCGATAAATTCGATTTTGTCCGGAGCGCCGAGCGCCTGAAACGTGGCTCGCGCGAGATCCAAAAAGGTACGTGCCTTTCCAGTGCCTACATTGAAAATTCCACGTTTGATCGGTTTTTCGAGCGCAAACCGAAGAACCTCAACCACGTCCTCGACCGAGATGAAGTCGCGCTCCTGATGACCATCCGCGACTCCAGGCTTATGGCTCTTAAATAATTTCATGCCGCCTTTTTCGCGGATCTGATCAAAAGCATGCAACACCACGCTGGCTTGACCGGCCTTGTGGCGCTCACCAAATCCGTAGACGTTAAAAAACTTATGCCCTGACCATGACGGCGGCGCGTGTCCGCGGGATTCTTGCTCCAATGCCCAGAGGTCAAAGAGCCGCTTGGATTCGCCGTAGGGATTGAGAGGCCGAAGCGCGGAGGTCTTGCTTTCGTCATCCTCGTAACCCTGATCGCCATCTCCGTAGGTGGCAGCGCTGCTTGCGTAAACAAATGGGAGACCATGGCGGGTCGCGAAATTCCAAAGAGTTTGAGAGTACTCGATATTTACCCGGCGCAAAAACTCGACATTGAGTTCAGTGGTCGAGGAACACGCACCCATGTGAATGATTCCAGAAATTTTTTGGCCAGCTACGGTTCCCGCGTCACTGAGATTTTCAAAGAGTTCATCCACATCGAAGGTCCGTGTAAATTTCAACGCCTTGTGTTCGGGACGGGTATTAAACGCATCGCGATAGTCGACGCCAAACACCGGGATGTCGCGTTGATTGCAGGACTCGACAAAGCGCGCGCCGATAAAGCCGGCGGCTCCGGTGACTAGCAGTGACAGAGGCTGAGACATAGTGAGGTTTTGGCACAGAGCCACTCCGCCTGCAACGATCTCTCTCGCAAATGGGTTGGCGGGGCGCACCTTGCGGCGGCGGTCAGTCATTGTCTATGTCCTGCAGCGGGCGAGGTGATTTGATTGCGCTTACTCACTTGGGGGACTTCAGTAAAAAACGGATTTTGCACTTTGGCGCTGGCGCTGGGGTGGCCATTTTGGGTGTCAGCTTCAAGTCATCCCAACCCTAGAAATGCTCTGGTCGCCCCTAGGACGGTGCAACCGATGCTGAGTGTGATCGAGCGCGAGAGTCTTCGCTTTCGCCTCGAAAACCACGTTAATGATTTGGAGCTGCTGCTTTTGAACGAAAAAGCCGACCAGTCGGATCGCGAGCGTTTGGACCTAGAGCTTGCGACTTTTAGGGTATTCGAACGGATTCCAGTCACGCCCAAAAAAACCGAACTCAAAGAGCAAGTGCGAGAGCAGGCGAAATCGTTGGGTTGTCAGTTGGTCGAGTTCAAACACTCTTTTACAAAAAGCGTTCATGGAAACTTGGCAAAGGAACTTAGGATCAGCTTCAAACTCAAGCCATTGCCCAACTCCGAGGCGGCTCCCAAGTGTGAGTCCAGTTTGAATTCTTTGAAAATCTGGAATCAGCAGTGGAAAAAAAGGCAGCTGAGAATCGTAGGATTTGAGGCGCCCATCGCGCTTCCGGAAAATCACGTCTGGCAGGTCCGCGGCGTCGCCTACAGTTTTTTGGCGCAGTCTCCAAATGAGGCAGGGATTTCCTCAAAACCGATGGATCCTGTCTTGTTACTGCCGTCGTGGGCGCGGCGCGACACCTCCCGATTCGCCAAAAAAGCACCGGAACTTTGGAGCTTGATCCAAAAAGCCCATGAGCTCACTCCACGCACTCTGCAAAATTTTAAAAAACGGGCGTACTTCGAACTGAAGCGTAAAAGGTTTGAGTTTTTTTTCACTCAGGATCAACAGGGCCTGAGCCGGAGGGACTGAGGTTTTCTCGAAGCCAATTGTTTTTTTAGCAGTGCACCCTATACTTAAACCTATGCAACTCGAGGACGTTGGGCTCCTAGTCATTGATGATGTTCAGGCGATGCGCGTGCGCATCAAGGAACTTTGCCGTTCGATCGGGATTAAACGAATTTATTC
>CAMBEX010000191.1 GCA_945865865.1 Bdellovibrio sp. ZAP7 | reverse complement strand
TTGGGCTTTCCATGAAAAGATTGAGCGACTGTGACTGACAAACAAAGGTTGAGCGCTCAACGGCCATGTCGATGAGTTCTTTTTGCGAAATTTCCCACGCCGTTTTGTAAAGCGCGCGAAGATCAGCCGGAATCTCGTTAATCGTCTGGATCGAGCCATCGGCCTCGATGATCTTGGCCCGAATCGCAGGAACCCAAAGACCGCGAGCCTTGAGATCCGCAATCAGGTAGCGATTAATCTGAAGGAACTCACCGCTCAGGGTTTCGCGCTTAAAGAAGTTTGAAATCTGCGGCTCGATGCTTTCAAAACTTCCGACAATCGAAGCGATCGTTGCCGTCGGAGCGATTGCGATCAGCAAGCTGTTGCGAACGCCGTGGCGTTTGATCTGCTCGGCCAAGCCATCCCAGTCAAAGTGCGTTTCTGGCATAATGGCCTGATTTTTACGGGCCAATTGAACTTGAAGTTGTCCGTCCACGTAGCGCGAATCTTGAAACGCAGGAAACGAGCCCTGCTGACGAGCAAGCTCCATGCTGGTCGTGAGAGCTTGAAAGTAAATCGTTTCTTGAATGTGCGCCGAGAGCTTTCTGGCCTCCGCGGATTCAAACGGAACGCGCATTTTGAAAAACGCGTCCTGTAGTCCCATGATCCCGAGTCCCACCGGGCGCCAACGCGCGTTGGAAGTCTTTGCCTCCGGGGTGGGGTAAAAATTAATGTCCACCACGCGGTCCAAAAAGCTCATCGCTGTGTTGACCGTCTTGCGAAGCTTTTCAAAATCAAAGCTGCGGTCTTCTTTTACGAAATTGGAAAGATTGACGCTTCCCAAGTTACACACCGCGGTCTCATTCTCCGAAGTGACCTCCAGAATTTCGGTGCAAAGATTAGAGCTATGAATCACGTTTTCGGCCTTTGCAGTCTGTGCTGAACGAAGATTGGCTTTGTCTTTGAAACAAATCCAACCGTTTCCGGTTTCAGCCAAGCACTGCATCATCCGGGCGTAAAGCTGGCGCGCGGAAACTTGCTTCATCGCCTTACCTTCGCGCTCGTAGGCCTCATATGCGGCTTCAAATTTTTCGCCGTAAGAACTCAGGAGATCCGGGGTTTGATTCGGCGAGAACAAGCTCCACTGGGCGTCGAGCTCCACGCGTTTCATGAAAAGATCCGGGATCCAAAGCGCAAGATTCAGGTTGTGCGTGCGGCGCTCTTCGGCGCCCGTGTTGTTGCGCAAATCCAAAAAGGACTCGATATCGGCGTGCCAGGGTTCCATGTAGACGGCGGCAGCGCCCTTGCGCTTGCCCCCCTGATTGACTGCGTGAACCGACGAATCAAAAACTTTCAAAAACGGCACCACGCCGTTGCTGAGACCGTTGGTTCCGCGAATCAGCGCGCCGCTTGCGCGAACTGGAGTCCAGTCGATTCCGATTCCGCCCGCAAACTTCGAGAGTCGCGCGCTATCGGTAATCGCTTTGTAAATTCCGTCGAGACTGTCATCAGCCACCGTGAGTAGGTAGCAGGAGCTCATCTGAGGGTGGCGAGTGCCTGAGTTAAAAAGCGTAGGAGTCGCAGGCATGTACAGAAACTGGCTGACCACATCGTACAATCCGATGGCCTCTTCGATCGACTTAGAAAGCCCGAGTGCCACGCGCATAAAGAGCCACTGCGGACGCTCGATCAGTTTGCGTGTCTCTGGGTGACGAAGTAAGTAGCGGTCATTGACGGTCTTAAGTCCAAAATATTCAAAAAGGTCGTCGCGCTCATGCCGAATCGCGAATTCAATCGTCTGAACATCTTTTTGGGCAAGCCCCAGAACATGGTCAGCGACGAGCCCGGTTTCAGTCGCAATCTTGATGTAATCGCGGAAGGCCAAATCGCGACCGACTTCTTTGCGAATTCCTTCGGAGAGCATTCGCGCAGCAACTTTAGAGTAGTTCGGTTCTTCGGCCATGAGCATGACCGCATTTTGAATCGACAAACCATCGAGTTCTTCGGTCGTACTCCCATCATGCAATCCATTGATGGTGCGCTTGGCTATTTCGAGAGATTCAACTCCGGTGATACCGCGGCACGCACGATTGACGGCGTGCAAAATCTTCTCAATTCGGACCTCTTCCTTGGAACCATCGCGCTTAATGACTTGCATAGGCACAAAGTAAGGATGCGTCGAAATGATGTCAAAATTTTTTCGGAATTTTCAGCCGAATATAAGGCGATTAAGGCACCGTGAATTTTTTCTAGGCGCGGCGCACACATCCGTGAACACGCTGAAATTACAGGGCTTCGCCGCCAAGGCTTTTTCGCCTCACTACTGAGCCCCGATTTTAATCGATTTGAGAAAAAGATAGTTCAGGGGCGTCATTGAAAATTCTCGCACTCGCTCCCCTAAGAGCACTGTGGTGCGGCGATAAAAGAGGGGGTGGATCGCCACCGCCTCTTGAAGTAGAAGCCGCTCGGCGGCGGCATAAGAAACCAGACGCGCCTTGGCATCTAATGACTGCCCCGCCTCAAACAAGTAGCGATCATAATCCGCGTTTTTAAATCCTGTGGAATTCACTCCACTTTCTGAGCGAAAGACTTCCATGAAGTTGGAGGCGTCCGGATAGTCCGCCCCCCAGTGCCCGACAAAAAGATCTGCGGTCTTGGAATGAACGGCGCGATGGTATTCGGCAGCGCCTCCCACATGGGGTTCAACTTCAACCCCAAGATGATCACGCAGGGTTTTTTTCACATAGGCCGCAAGTGCTTCAGCGCCATCAAATTTTGCGACCCATAAACTGAGCTTCGGAATTCCCACGCCTTCCGCGTAGCCCGCCTTGGCCAGCGCGCCACGCGCTTCATAAAGGGTCCCATTCAAACTCGCGCCCGAATCATAACCTTCAATCCCGGGCGGGATCCATCCTTTGGCAGCCAGTTGTCCGCCCTGCAAAATTCCGGGGATCGCTTCGCGATTGAGCGCCAGCGCAAGTGCGCGCCTGACTTGAGCGTCTTTAAGATGCGAGTGCTCGACATTAAAGCCCAAGTAATAAGTCGCGAGATACGGAAACTGCTGAACCCGGATCTTTGGAGCCAGTGGCTTCGCGACGGCTGACGGCTTCGCGCCGCTGTATTTCAAAAAATCTCCGGTCGTCGCGTCGAGCATGAAGTCGAGCTGACCTTTTTCGAAAAGCTCGCGCGCTTTGGCGTCGTTGGATTCGATAATGGCCTCGATCTGATCGAGCTGCGGGAGCGGCGTGCCACCATATTCAGGATTTTTTGCGAGACGGATCGCCCTGCCCTTCTTCCATTCCAAGAGGCGATAGGGGCCGAGGGTCAGGATTTTTCCAGGAGTTGCCCAATCCTTGGGATGTTTTTTGATCAGGTCTTGGCGAATCGGAAAGGTTACCCAAAAGGTCGGGATATGTAGAAAATAAGGGACCACCCGTCTGAGCTTTACCTCAAGCTTTTGTTCGCTGAGCGCGCGCACTCCCACTTTGGATGCGCTCTTGAGTTTTCCGCTGTGAAAAGCCTCAGCGTTTTCAACATCAAACAAAAAACTCGCATAGGCGGCGCGGGTTTTTGGGTTGAGAAGTCTGAGCCACGAATCCACAAAATCCTGGGCCTTCAGCGGCTTTCCGTCCGACCAGCGCACTCCGCTTTTAAGATAAAAAGTGTAGGTCTTTCCATCCGCACTGACGTCCCAGCGTTCAGCCAGCGCTGGGCGCGGCTTCAGATCCGGGCCGTGCTCCACGAGCCCTTCCATCAAATTCATAATGACGTAAGTTTCGTGCGAACTGCGTGCGAGATTCCAATCTAAAGTTGCGGGTTCGCCAGTCAGACGAAATCTGAGACTTGCAGGAGCAGTTTTATCTGCACAAACCCCCACCTTGCTCACGAACGGGGTCGCAAGCGAGGCCATCACAAGAAACGCCGCCACCCACTCGTGGACTCGCGAAAAATTCAAACTCGACCCCCGACCCTTGCCACTTGAACCCATAGACTTTCAGTTTAGCACCGCGCACCAGAAGGGCAATCTCCAGAAGGGCATTCTATTGATTAGCCCATAGGGGTCTGCTATCCCAAATCGAAACCACGAAAGGGATTGTCTCATGTCCGAAGCGCCAGAAAACTCTCAGCCCAAAACCGCAGGCCCCGTGCAAGACCTCAAGGACATGGCCGATCTCGTATCCCTCTGCAAACGCAGGGGCTTTGTGTTTCCGTCGAGTGAAGTCTATGGCGGAATTAACGCGTGCTGGGACTACGGGCCGCTCGGCATCGAACTCAAGCGCAACGTCAAAGAACGTTGGTGGCGCGCGATGACAGATCGCGAAGATATCGAAGGACTCGACGCCGCGATTTTGATGCATCCAAAAGTTTGGGAAGCCTCGGGCCACGTGGCTGGATTTGTCGACCCACTGGTCGACTGCAAAAAATGTAAGGCTCGCTTTCGCGCCGACAAACTGGACGCCGCAGTCATTGCCTCAAAGAAATGTCCTGAC
>CAMBEX010000190.1 GCA_945865865.1 Bdellovibrio sp. ZAP7 | reverse complement strand
GAAGAGCCGGAAAAATGCCGGGTACTCCCAAAGAGCTAGCCGATCTTATTGTGCAGGCTATTCCGCCGGCGGCGCGCTTTGGACATCAACGGATTCATCCAGCGACACGAACTTTTCAGGCGCTTCGAATCGCGGTTAATGACGAAATGGGAGAGCTCGACCGATTATTGACTCGTGTTATGCTTTCAGTGAGGCCGGGTGGTAGAGTTGCGATTTTGAGTTTTCATTCGCTCGAGGATCGCGAAGTGAAACGCGCATTACGGGACCGAGAGGGTCCCTTTCACTCTCTCACTAAGAAGCCCATTGAACCGAGTGAAGATGAAGTGCGCGCAAATCCAAGGTCCCGGAGCGCGAAATTGAGAATTGCGGAGCGGAAATGAAAAAAAAACGCTGGATGCCGCTTTGGGTTTTACCCGTTTTTATAGTGTTAGCGGTCGGAACCGTTTGGCTGAGACTTGCAGTGGTCAGGACCACCTATCAGATCAGTGAAGCGGACAAGGCGACTCGAAACCTGATGCAGGAACGTCAACAGATCGATCTTCGCGTTGCCGGTTTGCGCTCTCCCCGCAGACTGGAAAGTCTGGCGCGAGCCAGATACGGGCTGTCTCAGCCGACATCTGATCAAGTCGTGCACCTGAGCGTCGAACAAAAAACCGAAAAGAGCGGCGAGCGTAGATCGCCATCGGGAAGTCAGAAGTAATGGAATTCAAGAAGCGTCTGACCCTTTTGATGTTGGGCTGTCTTGTTTTGTCGGGAGCTGTACTTGCTCGAGCGGTGGCTATTCAGGTGGTGCGAGATCCCAGGCTCGAAAAAATGGCTAAACGACAGTTTCAATCCAAGGTGTTGTTGCGCCCGAGGCGCGGAGACATCCTGGACCGAAACGGCGAAGCCCTTGCGGTCAACGTGGAAACCAGCAGTCTCGCGGCTAATCCATCTAAAATCAAAAATCGACGGACCATGGCAAGACTCTTGGCCAAGGCCACCGATATTCCGTACGAAAAACTCGCGAGTCGGCTCAACGGCAAAAAAGAATTTATCTGGATCAAGCGGCATATTCCGGAGGCGGAACTTGAGCAGTACAAGAAGTGGCAGATCATCGGAGCGGACGGAGACTTGATCGATGGGCTTTGGTTGGTCAAGGAAAGTAAACGAGTCTATCCGCACCATGAGCTTGCCAGCCAGATTTTAGGGTCCGTAAACGTGGACTCACAGGGTCTCGAAGGCGTGGAGCTTTGGTTGGACGAGGGGCTCAAAGGCAAAGTCGTGTCAGTGGATGCCACCAAAGATGCGCTCGGACGGCCCACCTTCATGGACGCAGTGGCTGCAAGAAACGTAAGCGATGGCGAATCGGTCACGCTCACGATTGACGCTTCACTTCAGTTTGGCGTGGAGCAAGAACTCAAGCACGCGATCGAAAAAAGTCACGCACGGGGCGGCTCCGTCATCATCATGAATGCGGTCAATGGCGAAATCCTTGCGATGGCCAATGAACCTTCGTTTGACCCCAATTTGAGCGGCTCACCTGTAGCGAACAGGCGCAATCGTAGCGTGACCGATGGTTATGAGCCGGGATCGACGCTGAAGTCCGTTCTTCTGTCGATCGCGCTCAATAAGGGCCAAAAGCTAAGCGATCAACTCTTTGCCGGTAATGGATCGTTTACCGTTCAAGGAAAAAAGATTTCTGAGGCCGAAGTGCACGAAAAATTTTCGTGGATCACTCTCAATAAAATGCTTCAGGTCTCCAGCAATGTCGGCGCGGCCAAGCTTGCTCTCAAGGTGGGAGGAGAGACCTATCAAAAAGGATTAGAAAGCTTTGGTTTCGGCACCCGCACTCAAATCGGATTTCCGGGGGAAATCGCCGGCAAACTTCCTGCTAAAAAAACGTGGAGCCCGCTCACTGTGGCGAACGTCGGATTTGGTCAGGGGGTATTGGTAACCCCAATTCAAATGACCCGTGCCTATGCGACTTTTCTAAACGGCGGATGGCTGGTTCAGCCCACCATTCTCAAAAATTCTCCGGCAAAATTCAAACCCGTTGCGCCCAAGCGGATCATCAGTCGAGCTGCAGCGGATGGCACCGTCGAGGCTCTGAGCGCGGTCACGCAAAAAGACGGAACAGGCATTAAGGCAGTGCTCGATGGTTACGAGGTCGCAGGAAAGACCGGGACCGCACAGACCGTGGACCCTGTTACCGGGGCTTATTCTCGAAGCCGATTTATCGCGAGCTTTATTGGTTTTGCGCCTTCGGTAGAGCCAAAACTCGTGATTTACACAGCCATTGATGGACCGCAGGGAATCTACTACGCCTCCGAAACGGCAGCCCCGCTTTTCAAAAACGTGCTTCAGCTGACGGTCAATCGTTTCAGCATTCCATCAAATCCCAAATTGATGGCGCCAGTGCTCGCAGAAAAACGGCAGTCCGACGAACTTCACATGCAGGCCTCGCAGGTCAACCCAGTCGCAGCGCAAGACGGGATCGCTGACGTGGACGCTCCCGAGTTGCCGCTTAAGTGGGTAGGAAGTTCTGCTGACGGCGCGGCGCTCTGGCAGATGCCCTCATTGGTGGGTCTCACGCCTCGAGAAGCGTTGCGTGCGCTCCAAGGGCACCGGCTCCAAGTTGAAATGACGGGATCAGGCTTGGTGAGCCGCCAAATACCGGAGGCGGGTAAGCCCTTAGCCGAGGGCACGACCGTCAAAATGAATCTTTCTGAGCTGTAGGGCCTCATTTTCAGTTATTAGAGCAGTCATGAGTACCGTCACCCTCCAAAGTCTTTTTCGAGGTTTTCCACCCGAAGTCCTGTGCGAACTTTCTGGATCACCGGACGCAAAATCCGTGAGCCAAGTGACCTCCGATTCACGTGAGTTAAAATCTGGGTGTGTTTTCGTGGCGGTCCAGGGGGGTGCACATGATGGTCACGCGTTTCTAGAACAAGCCGCTCAAAAAGGCGCGTGGGCGGTGGTCGGGCAAAGGCCTCGTGCGGAGGTTTGTCCCCCGGATTTCAAGATCCCGTATCTTCAAGTCGCGGATTCTAGACAAGCTCTCGGTCGACTGGCTGCAAATTTTTTTGATCACCCCTCACGCGAGATGCGCGTTGTCGGAATTACCGGAACCAGCGGAAAGACGACGACCAGCTATCTGGTGGAATCCATTCTGGAGGCAGCGGGCAATCGGGTGGGTGTGATCGGAACCGTTAACTTTCGAATGGGATCCGTGGTCTTACCCTCAACCCACACCACACCTGGAGCAGTGGAGCTTCAAGGTTTGCTTCGCCAGATGAAGGATGCGGGCTGCACTGCAGTGGTCATGGAGGTCTCGTCACACGCCCTCAAGCAGCACCGGATCGAGGGAATCGCTTTTGATGGAATGGTATTTACCAATCTTTCCCCTGAACACTTGGATTTTCATCCGGACATGGAAGATTACTTTCAGGCCAAAAGAATGCTTTTTTCGTCCTGCGTGCAGACGTCGATTGCCAGTGGAAAAACCCCATTTTCCGCTATTCATTGCGACGATGCTTACGGGGCAAGACTTTTGTCAGAGTTGAAGTCCGGGGCCTCATCCTTTGGAATTGAGCCGTCTGCGGCTTATTCAGGAAGCGCGCTGAGAGTCTCAATCGATGGAATAGCCGGAAAAATCGGCGACATCTCCGTGAGCTCTCCGTTGACGGGGCAGTTTAATGCACAAAATATTCTCGGTGCCGCAGCCGTTTGCGCTGGAATGGGGATCGATTCTCAGAAAATTTCAGAGGGCATCTCCGCGCTTAAGCTTGTCCCGGGGCGCCTCGAAAAGGTCGACAATTTACGAGGCGTGCACGTTCTTGTGGACTACGCGCATAAACCCGATGCGCTTGAAAAAGTTTTGCAGACGTTACGTGAGGTCCGAAAAAATGGGCAAAAGATTATCACCGTCGTGGGCTGCGGCGGAGACCGCGATCGTAAAAAACGTCCGGTGATGGGCAGGTTGGCCGCGACCCTTTCCGACCTGGCGATCATCACCTCGGATAATCCGCGAACCGAAAACCCGGGCGCGATCATCAGCGAAATTATGGCGGGAATCGACGCAAGCAGCGTCGGCGCCACCGTCGTCGAACCGGATCGTAGAAATGCCATTTTCATGGCCGTATCTCGGGCTCAGGCCGGGGATATCGTTTTAATTGCTGGAAAAGGGCACGAGGACTACCAGATTATTGCGGACCCAGCGGCTGCGGGGGGAACCCGAAAAATTCATTTTGATGATCGCGAGGTTGCCAGAGAGGCCTTCTCCTCGCGATAAAGTAGCTCGCTCGCTCCCGAGAATCAGAGTGGCTTTCGAGCTCTGAGAATACCCAAGGTAAATGCTAAGTTTCTTGACTTTATTTTTTGAAAATCAGTAGCATCCCGACATGCTCCTCTACCTGCTCTACCCGTATCATTCGGAGTATTCGTTTTTAAACGTATTCAAATACATCAGCTTCAGGAGCTTCGGTGCGGCGATCACTGCGATCTTGCTTTGCATGTTGACCGG
>CAMBEX010000189.1 GCA_945865865.1 Bdellovibrio sp. ZAP7 | reverse complement strand
CCAAACTTAAGCTCATCAGGCGTGGTCAGGATGGCCAGGTGGTGTTGGATGCCCAGGCTCAGAAAAAATTTGATGCTGAGTCGGAGAAGTTTTCGAGTCGTTCTAAGGAACTCCTCAATTCAGAAAACGGAGAGATTAGCGATTTCGTCAAGAAGGGATTGCGTAAAAAAGAGCGTCCTCACATTGATTTGAAGCCATCAAGCGAATCCGAAGAAGCGTTTAAAAGGGCACGTTTGAGGTTAGTGGATGCGGCCAATGAGAAGATTCGTGGGGGTACGACGAGTCCGGGCATGAAACCGACCGTCGCTAGCCCTTTGCGGGGTGATGAGCAGCCGGACAAGTTACCGGCTGATTTCAAGAACGAGATTATCATCGACGCAGATTTCGACAGGATCATGGATACCCTTGAAAAGGTTTCAAACTAGTCTCTACTGAAAGCGCGTTCAGCGAGATGCCGCACAAGTTAATTTTCTAATCACATCAACGAAAGCCAGATCACTACGCGCGACTTTCCGTGCGGCAGCGGTTTTTTGGATTTGTTTTTGTACCAGGTAAACGCATCGCCGACTTGTACCCCCGTTTCATCGAGATTTTTTGGAGGTGTCGCCAGGGCCTGCAGTTTTGTTCGGGCGATTGTGACCGTCTCATGGGGAATCACGATGTCGAATTGAATTCCGCCGGGAGCCTCGATTCCGCCGAGCCCGGGGGTGGTGGCGGGAATTCCTAACTGGGTTAGGATCTCGACGACTTTTGGTCGAAGGTCGTGAGGACTGTCAGTTCGGAGATTGAATCGCCAGACTTCAGAGCTGTTTGCCTTTACAGAGGAGTTTTCTGAGTCGCCATCGCTCGCTACGTCGTCCTCGGACTCCTCGCTAGTAAAGGACTCGGACCCTTCGGCTCCATACATGGGGCCTGCCCCTGAGACCGGGCCTAAAGCAGGGCTGAGGGGCAACGATTCTGACGTTTTTTCGGATTCTGTGTCGGCAATCTCGAACGTGTCGAGTCGCTCGTCGAGATCCTGATTATAAAGGCCACGTACCTGCGAGACGACTGTGACCAACAGCAAAAGCAGCCCCGCAATGACTGCCGTTTCAACGCCGCTCTTAATAAACCAAGGGGTTCGGCTCCATCGGGATTCCGCGGCTTGTTTGTGGGGTTCAGCGAGCTTGAGCGTCCCCGAGTACGGATCGATTCGCATCGACTCTGGAATGCCCATCCTGGGCTGTCCAGAAATGGATTCAAGAATCAGCCGGTAATGCTTGTGGTGCTCTCGGCAGGCGGGGCAGTTATCCAGATGGTCGTCAGCGACCTTTTTTTCGGTGCCTTGCAGGGTACCGTCCAAGTATTCGGAAGCGCGGCTCTGCCAGCCAAAGCAATCTACTGTGACCAAAGCCATTCCTCGAGCGCTCGAAGCGCCTGTTGCCTTTTGATTTTCAGAGAGTCCTCGGGGGTGTTGAGCGCTGCCGAGATCTCAAAATACGGAAGGCCATATTTGTCCTTCAATAGCAGCAAGATCTGGTCGTCGGTTGAGAGCTTGTGAAAGTAGCTGTCAAACTGTCGCAATCGAGCAGTGGTATTGAGATTTGCGTCGAGCATGACCTGTTCGGAGGGGGTCAGTCTGCGGCCATTGCGTTTGGCCACTGCCAGGAGCTGGTCACACGCGACTCGAAGAACCCACGCACGCTCATAACGCTGGTAAGAAGACTTTTTAGAAGTTTTTTCCAGGGTTTTTAAGATTTTGCGAACCGTATTTTGGCCAGTGACCGGACTCCAAAGTACAGATGAGCAGAGATCAAAAAGCAGATCTCCATAGAGCGTGACAAAATGGTCAAGCGCGGGTGATTTCTTGGTTTGGGTGTTCATTTGGACTCGTCAAAGGGATCTGACGAGTCTGCAGTACCCACGTGGTCGCGGTCCAATTTTAAATAAATTTTCCACCGCTCTGGAGTGATGGCTAGCCCCATTTGAAGTGTAGTGGAAGGCAGCCAAAGGGGGCGCTTGGGTTTTTTGATGAGATGAATGGAAGCCTGTGCCGGCGTGCGTCCGCCCTTGCGTTGGTTACAGGGTTTGCATGCTGTGACAATATTTTCCCAGGACTTCATTCCGCCCTGCACGATAGGGATTACGTGATCCAGAGTCAGATTAGTTTTAGAAAACTTTTTTCCACAGTACTGGCAAATGTGATGGTCGCGACTGAAAACGTTTGCTCGGGAGAATCGGACGATTTGTTTTTTCTTGGTTAAAGGAACGTAGTGCAAAAGTCTCAGGACGGCGGGAACGCGAATCGTGATTCGAACGGTTCTCACCTCTTGTTCGGACTCCTCGACAACTTCAACCTTCCCCTGGAAGAGGAGCTGCAAAGCTCTTTGCCAGGAAACGATGTGAAGTGGCTCAAATGAGGCGTTCAGCACCAACGCGTGGCTCATATCCCTATTATAAATAAAGATTGTAAAATCATGCAACTCTGGGAATTTGCGCGCAGTGGCATGATTTTGCGCCTAAATTGGGGCGGATTGTCGATTTTTTGGCGCAAATTTGTCTGCCGATATCGCAAATGCGGTTCGGTGAGTCTTGGAGCGAAAACCTAAAAGACGAACTGCATAAAGTTTTGACAGTGGGCGGTGCCGAGTGGATTTGGCGTAGAATGGGCAAAAACTGGGTTTTTAACGCTCTCATGGACTCCGCTCCACCCACATCCCAAAAAGAGCCATGGAGATCGGCAAAACAATCATGGTATCGGCAATCACATGAATCGAAGCGTGATCATCGAAGCGTGCGGCCGGGGTAAATTTAATTTTATGGCGCGGGTGATGTTGATTTTGATGGCGTGCGGTGCCGTCGGCTTCGGATGCAGTAAGCGTTCGGCAACGATTCAGTCCAAGTATGGTGGGACGCAATCGGTTTCGGGAGAGCAGGGTAAGACGGTGCCTGCGGCCGAGTCGGGAAGGCCGCTTGCGGCTACCCTTGAGCTGAGAGATCGCGAAGGAAGAATGCAAAAACTTTCGGATCTGAGCGGTCAGGTTGTGCTCGTGCACTTTTGGGCGAGTTGGTGCCCGCCCTGTCTGCCGGAAATTCCAGAGATCTTAAACCTTGCCCAAAAGTTTGAGGGCAAAAATGTCATCGTGCTGGCTGTCTCGACTGATGACAAGTTGGAGAGCGCCCTCAAGATATTTCCTGCAGGAACCCGCTTTCCTAAAAATCTCATGATCCTTTCGGACTCGGGTGCTGTGGTTGCTGACCGATACGGAAGTTACATGTATCCGGAGACCTACTTGCTTAGCCGTGAACAAAGGGTGTTAAAAAAATGGGTGGGCCCCCAGCAGTGGGATTCCGAGCAAATCCACGGCGAAATTCAAAACGCATTGAACTAGACGCGTTTAATTTCGATGCCACTGATGGCGCGCTCGATCAGCTCGTTCATGGGAAGACGAGCCTCTTCTTCGTGAATGCGCTCAAGCTGCGCACGGATGGCCGGGTGGCGGTCAGCAAAAAGAGTGCAGCAATCAGCCGCCGGTCGAATCGAAGTGGTGAAGGTGCCTAGGCGTTTGGCCTTTGCGATGATTTCGTCTTTGTCATGGGTGACAAGCGGACGGAGTACTGGAATCGTAGCTGCTGAATTGATCGTGGCCATATTCTCGATGGTTTGGCTTGCGACTTGCCCGATACTCTCACCGGTGATCAGAGCTTGAGCTCGAAGTTTGGGTGCGAGTGCCTCGGCGATTCGGATCATGAGTCTTCGGTAGATGATGGTCCGAACGCGCTTGTCGGTGGCAAGCGCCACTTGCTCCTGGATTTTTCCGAACGGAACGACGTAAAGCGGCTGCGGATCGGGCTGATACCGATTGATGAGTCGCACGAGGTCTTCAACTTTTTCGAGTGCTTCTTGGCCCACAAAGGGTGTTCCGTAGAAATGAACGTAGGACACTCTTGCGCCGCGCTTGAGAGCCTCGATGGCGGCAACCGGAGAGTCGATTCCCCCTGAAAGAAGCGCCAGCACGTTTCCGTTGGAACCTACTGGCAGTCCTTGAGGACCCAGCATCTTGTTGGTCCAGACAAATGAGGTGTCCTTGCGGATTTCAAGGCCGATGGTCAGGACGGGGTTTTCGAGATCCACCTTCAGTTCTGGAAATTTTTCGCAAACAATCGCGCCCATTTCGCGATCAATCTGCATGGAGGATTCGCCCAGGATCTTTTCTGTGCGGCGGGTGAAAATTCGAAATGAAGCCGGAGTTCCGTATTTTTGTATGTATGCCTGGGTTTCCTCGATCACTGCGGAGCGGAGCTCGGTCATGATGGAAGGAACGCGACGCATCGGACTGAAGTTGGTGATGCCAAAGACGCGGCTCAGTGCTTCACGTGAGGTTTCGTTCCAGTCCGTTTCAACCAGGATACGGCCGTGCTCGCGCTGGGTCTTGACCTGTATACCTGTGGCGCGAGTGAGGATTTTGCGAATATTGATCGCAAGTCTTTCTTCGAAGGCACGGCGGTTTTCGCCTTTGAGTGCGATCTCGTGGTAGCGGATGAGTACTGCGCGATCCATTTTTAATGACTACTTT
>CAMBEX010000188.1 GCA_945865865.1 Bdellovibrio sp. ZAP7 | reverse complement strand
CTTGGAAGCCGATACCTTTCGCGAACTCTCAACGCGCCCTGAAACCTTGCGAGAACGTATCGAAGGCGCGCGCGCCAAGTTGATCATTATCGATGAAATTCAAAAAATTCCGGAACTTCTCAACGAAGTTCACCGCCTGATCGAGCGAGATAAGTCTCGAAGGTTTATTCTAACAGGCAGTTCTGCCCGCGCTCTCAAGAGGAGAGGCGTCAATCTGTTGGGTGGACGCGCGCTCTCAGCAAGGCTTTATCCATTGGTCTCGTCTGAGCTGAGTTACCGCAATTTGGAGGACACCTTACTCTGGGGTTCGCTTCCAGGGGTCATGGGATCAGAGGTCAGAAAAGAAGACCTCAAGGCTTACGTGGGAACCTACCTCCAAGAGGAAATTCGCGCTGAAGGGCTGGTCAGAAATCTCGGCGCATTTAATCGGTTTTTGGAGGTCGCTGCTTTGTGCTCGGGCCAGCAGTTAAACTACGTGGCTGTGGGAAGCGACGCGATGGTGAATGAGCGAACCGTAAAAGATTATTTTCAAATCCTGATCGATACATTCTTAGGTCGTGAATTGCTCCCCTTCCGCAAGACCAAGTCGCGCAAAGCTGTGGCCACACCAAAATTCTATCTCTTTGATACAGGCGTTTGGAATGCGATCCTGGGTCGCTTCTCGATTGCCCCGCGGACCCGTGAATACGGCGAAGCACTCGAGCACCGCGTCTTTCATGAGCTGACTGCATACCTTGACTACCGACGAAGTGATGAGGCCCTGACCTACTGGCGTCCTCAAAAACAGGAAGCTGAGGTTGACTTTGTGGTGGGGGATCGCATTGCCATCGAAGTGAAAGGAACTTCGCGAGTGGGACATTCTGACACTCGCGGAATCAAACTCCTCTCTGAAGAGGTCACCCTTAAGAAAAAGGTGATCGTCTGTTCCGAGTCTTCGCCTCGAACCCTCGACACAGGAGTCGAGGTTCTTCCGTTCAAAGTTTTCTGCCAAAGACTTTGGTCTGATGATCTGTTGTAGGAGACTGATTATTTACGTCGCTTCGCCTTTTCGGGTTTTGAGGCGCGCAGCACGGCCTGCGCAGAAGCCAAGCGCGCGATCGGAACGCGATACGGAGAGCAACTCACATAATCGAGTCCCATTTGATGACAGAGCGCAACGGACGCGGGTTCGCCGCCGTGCTCACCGCAAATTCCGATCTTGAGATCGGGACGAGTGGCGCGGCCGTCTTCGATCGCGATTTTCATCAAGCGACCCACGCCACTGGGATCGAGCGAAGCAAACGGATCTTTTTCGTAAATCTTGGCGTCCAAATAATCTTTGAGAAACATCCCGGAGTCATCGCGCGAAAGTCCGTAAGTCGTTTGCGTGAGATCGTTGGTGCCGAAGCTAAAAAACTCTCCGTGCTTGGCAATCTCAGCTGCGGTCAGTGCCGCGCGTGGGAGTTCGATCATCGTGCCAATCAGAAAAGAAACTTTTCCGGCCTTCTTTTTTGCGCCCTTCGACGGTTCTTGGTAGCGGGCAATGACGGCTTCGGCCTCCTCGCGGCAGTAATCCCCCACAAACTTAAGTTCGCGCCAATCACCCACGAGCGGAATCATGATCTCGGGGACAATCTTAAAGCCTTCGTCACGCATGAGTTCGCAAGCGGCTTCCATGATCGCGCGCACCTGCGTGCGGTAGATCTCTGGAAAGCTCACGCCCAGACGGCAACCGCGATGACCGAGCATTGGATTAAACTCGTGGAGCGACTCGGCCTTACGTTTGAGGCGATCAAACGAAACATCGATCTTGCGGGCCAAAGCTTCAAGCTCGGAGTCTTTGTGTGGAATAAACTCGTGAAGGGGCGGATCCAAAAGCCTGATCGTGACAGGCAGGCCCTTCATCTCGCGGAAAATCCCGCGAAAATCCTCGCGCTGCATGGGCAAGATCTTTTCGAGCGCACGTTCGCGGCCTGCCAAAGTATCAGCCAAAATCATCTCGCGAACCGCATCGATGCGGTCGGCCTCAAAAAACATATGTTCGGTCCGGCAAAGCCCGATGCCTTCGGCACCAAACTCGCGGGCAACTCTCGCATCGAGCGGTGTGTCGGCATTGGTTCGCACATCGAGTTCGCGCACCTCATCCACCCAGCCCATGAGCTTACCGAAGTCCTTGTGGAGCGTCGGCGCGATCGTGGGGACTTGGCCTTTGATCACTTCGCCGGTGCTGCCATCGAGAGTGACCCAGTCGCCTTCTTTCAAAATGAGTGTACCGATCACGCACTCTCTGCGGTCATAGCTGATTTTCAAAACACCGCAGCCCGACACGCAGCACTTGCCCATTCCGCGTGCGACAACGGCGGCGTGCGAAGTCATTCCGCCTCGTGCCGTTAAAATTCCTTCGGAGACCGCCATTCCGTGAATGTCCTCGGGTGAGGTCTCAACGCGAACCAAAATGACCTTACGACCGAGTTCGTTTCTCCATCTCTCAGCCGTATCGGGATCAAAAACGACTTGGCCCGATGCCGCACCCGGCGAGGCGGGAAGCCCCTTGGCGATGATTTCTTTTTTAGCAGAAGGGTCTAGACAAGGGTGCAGGAGCTGATCGAGTTGCTCGGGCTGCACGCGCATAATCGCTTCGTGCTTAGAGATGAGCTTTTCGCCCACCATGTCGGTTGCGATCTTGATTGCCGCCGCTGCCGTGCGCTTTCCGCCGCGGGTTTGCAGCATAAAGAGCCGTCCGCGCTCAATCGTAAACTCGATGTCTTGCATGTCGCGGTAATGCTTTTCGAGTTTCTTGTAGACGCGAACGAGCTCGGAATAGGCCTTAGGCAGCGATTCTTCGAGAGTTGGGAGTTTTTCAGCCGAAGCGTGGCGTGAGGCCGTATTGATCGGTTGCGGTGTGCGAATGCCGGCAACGACATCCTCGCCCTGAGCGTTGATCAAAAATTCGCCAAAAAACTTTTTGTCTCCGGTTGACGGATCGCGCGTAAAAGCGACACCGGTAGCGCAATCATCACCCATGTTTCCAAAAACCATGGACTGAACCGTGACGGCCGTGCCCCAGTGCTCAGGAATGTCGTTGAGCCTGCGATAGGTGATGGCGCGCGCGCACATCCAAGAATTAAGAACAGCTCCGACTGCGCCCCAGAGTTGTTCCCAAGGGTCTTCGGGAAACTGTTTTCCGTTAGCGCGAATAATATGTTTGTAGCGTTTGATGAGATCTTGAAGATCTTCGGCTGTAAGCTCCGTGTCGAGTTCAACGCCGCGAGCGTGTTTGATTTCTTCGAGCTCAGCTTCAAAATGATTGGCGTGAATGCCCAGCACCACGTCCGAGTACATCGTGATAAATCGGCGATAACTGTCAAAAGCAAAGCGGGGATCGCGCGAATCTGCGGCAAGGCCCTGAACGGTCTG
The DNA here is from genome assembly GCA_945865865.1 of Bdellovibrio sp. ZAP7. GTDB lineage: Bacteria > Bdellovibrionota > UBA1018 > UBA1018 > UBA1018 > CAMBEX01. The sequence continues at coordinate 1,330 of CAMBEX010000188.1, read as the reverse complement.
GTCGTTGAGGCCCAGGTTCAAGATCGTGTCCATCATTCCGGGCATGGAGGCGCGGGCGCCCGAACGCACCGAGACCAAAAGTGGATTTTTAGAATCTCCAAATCCACGGCCCATGGCTTTTTCGACCTTGGAGACGGCAAGGCGCACCTGCGCCTCAAGCGCCTTAGGGTAGGCCTTAGTGTGCGTGTAAAAATAAGTGCAGACTTCAGTGGAGATCGTAAATCCTGGAGGCACCGGGAGCCCCAAGTGAGTCATCCCATGAAGGTTGGCGCCCTTGCCCCCTAAGAGATCGCGCTGCGACTCCTTGCCCTCGGCTTTGCCGGGACTAAAAGAGTAGACAAACTTTTCGCGACCGAGCTTCGACGCAGAAACCGGCTTATTTGCCCCAGTTTTCGAACTTTTCTTCGATGTACGCTGTGAGGTTTTGAGCACTGACCCTTTCTTGGGCCATGCTGTCGCGGTGCCGGATGGTGACCGTGTGGTCTGCGATTGAGTCATAATCGATCGTCACTCCAAAGGGTGTCCCGATTTCGTCCTGACGGCGGTAGCGCTTGCCGATGGATCCCGCCGCGTCGGAAGTCGTGCGGAATTTCTTTTTCAAGTCCGTGAAAACTTTGTCGGTAAACTCTAGAAGCTCGGGCTTTTTCATGAGCGGATAGACCGCGACCTTGTAGGGCGCAAGCGCCGGATGAAGCGAAAGCCAGGTGCGCTCACCGTCAAATCGGTAAGCGTCCGCGAGTGCCACGAGTAGCGAGCGGTCGCAGCCCGCCGAAGTCTCAACGATGTAGGGAAGGTAGCGTTCCTTCTTTTCTTCGTCGAAGTACTCAAGCTTCTTGCCGCTGAACTGCTGATGCCTACCTAAGTCAAAGTCCGTGCGATTGTGAATTCCTTCGAGCTCCTGCCAGCCAAACGGAAACTCATACTCAATATCGAAAGCCGCGCGAGCGTAGTGCGCAAGTTCGCCAGGACCGTGCTCATGAAAGCGGAGTTTCGAAGCGCGAATCCCGTTGTCGAGATGCCACTGAATACGAACCTGTTTCCACTTTTCAAACCACTCCATGTCGCTTCCGGGCTGAACAAAGTACTGCATTTCCATTTGCTCGAACTCGCGCGTGCGAAAGATGAAATTTCCGGGAGTGATTTCGTTTCTAAAGGCTTTGCCGATCTGCGCGATTCCGAACGGGAGCTTTTGCCGCGCGGATTGCTGGACGTTCAAAAAGTTGACGTAAATTCCCTGCGCGGTTTCGGGGCGAAGGTAGACGACGGATGCCGTGTCTTCGAGAGGACCCATGTGGGTTTTGAACATCAGATTAAATTGGCGGGGTTCGGT
>CAMBEX010000187.1 GCA_945865865.1 Bdellovibrio sp. ZAP7 | reverse complement strand
ATCTTACCGTCAGGAGTCAGGACAAAGATCACAGCCCCGTGGGCGTACTGTTTGTCTTTTTCATCGTAACGGTAACCGAAGCCTAGCTGAGAGGCGAGCGTTTTAATCTGATTTTCTTGCCCCGTAAGAAAGTGCCAACTCGCCCCGACCTGAGCACCCGTACGTCCGTAAGCTTCTAGATAAGAAGCCTTCTTTTTCGCGGCCAGTTCGTGGTTTTCGACGGGGTTGATACTCACCGTAATCACGTCAAACTGATCACCGATGGTCCAATCAAGCTTTTTTAGGCTCTCAACAAAACCGTTGAGTACAAAGCTGCAGAGACTGGGACAGCCGTAGTATCCCAACGTAAAAATCACTGGGCGAAAAGGCCTGACCAGTTGGTTCAGGCGAACGACGTTTCCCTGTTCGTCATTGAAAGTGAGTTCTGAAAGGGAAACCGATTTGCCCAGATTTTCGGTGATTCCGACATCTTTTAAAGCCGGAGGGAGTCCTGGGGGAGCCGCCCCCAACGCTGGAACGACTGCGGGCTCAGAGGCCATTGCACTCGAGAAGGTCGCCGCGAATGGAATCTGCGCGGCCAAAATCGTAACGCAGAAAAAAGCGCTCAAGAAAAAACGTCTAAAACATCTAATGAAGAATAGCCGAGTTGCACTCATGGTCTTTGGCTCGCTATACCATGAAAATTTTTGCGTTTAAAACAATGAATTCAGGTTTTTGACTCGAAGCTCACGCATCGAACTGATAGACCCGCGGCATGCTGCTCACCCCGCTTTCTCGATTCAAAATTTATCGCGAACTTTCGAAATCCGGAATCGTCGCACTCGTGGTGATCAGCGTGTTGGGCGGCTATTTTTGCGGTCACAATTTTGAGCGAGCCTTTGACTGGGCACGACTCGGACTCACTTTACTCGGGGTTTTCTGCCTCGCCTCGGGATCTTCTGCCCTCAACCAACTTCAAGAGCGGCACATCGACGCGCAAATGCCTCGCACCGCCAAACGTCCGATCCCGAGCGGCAGACTCAGCGTGTCAGAGGCTTGGGCGTTTATTACCGTGACTGTGTTTTTGGGGCTCGGGCTCTTGTGGCGACTCGATCCCGCCATTGCGGGACTGGGGCTCCTGGCGATTCTTTCTTACAACGGGCTTTATACTCTCTGGTGGAAGAAGCACTGGGCATTTGCGGCAGTGCCCGGCGCCATTCCAGGAGCGCTCCCGATTTTGATGGGTTACGCGGCAGCCGCCGGAAAAATCTGGACGCTTCCGGGACTCTACCTGTTTTTTATTTTGTTCTACTGGCAGATGCCCCACTTCTGGTCGCTTGCGATCCGGTATCGCGAAGACTACCGCCTCGGTGGAATCCCCACCCTTCCTGTTGCCAAAGGCAGCGATGTTACCGTTTTTCAAATCACGTTTTGGTGCCTGGCCTACGTCGGCCTAGCATTGATCGGCGGACTCTTTTTAAAAACGGGCTGGATCTATTTTTCGATCGCCGCCGTCACGAGCGCAAAAGTTTTGATCGAGCTCAAGCGCTATGCGCGCGATCCCGAAAGCAAAAGCTGGCTGAGATTTTTTCTCTGGGTCAACTTCAGCCTGATTTTTTATATTTTTGCGGCGGCCTTGGATCTTTGGAGCGTCTACCTGGTTCCAGCTCTCACCCGGTAGTCCTAGAATCGTCGGGCCCACCTCACTGTGTCCCAGGTGACACACGCTGCATGACTGTTTTCTTCACTTTTAAGCCGTTTCTGGCTCGTTTCAGCAGAGAAACTTGACTCGCCGTCCCCACCATTACATAATTGTTCCAGAATTATTTGTCGCTGTACCGCGGAACGTTGCTGGAAAGCAGGAATCAAGATGTCGGAGTCAACTCGGACTATCAAAAAATGGCCGCCACTTTTGGCCGCCACAGTTTTCGCATCGCTCGCGTCGGCGGTGGGCGGATGCAATTTGTCTTTGACTCCAGAAACCACCGCATACAATTTGTCTTTGTCAGTGGACGAGATCCTCGCTTCCGTGCCTGAGTTCAGTCAGGTCCTTGGACAGTCGGTAAGCACCAATATCGTACGACCCAATATCGTGCTTCCGGAACCGGATCCCGGTTATGTCATCGAACTTTCGCTCGATAGCGGCGCGACCTGGCAGACGCTGGGTGAAGGTGAAAATCAGTTCACTCCTGAGCAAGATCTTTCGGACGGAGTTCATTTTGTCGTTTTTCACTATGTGCGTACCTCGGATTTCAGCGTGTCCCTCGATTCAGATCCCGTGCAAGTGACGGTCGACACGAGCGCGCCGGTCGTCACGTCATTTGAAATCACAACCGTGGGCACTGCGCAAAATCCCGCAGAAACTCCCACAATTGAGATTAGCGTGGCTCGTCCCAGTGGTGCCGAACCCGTCGCAAGCTGGTGTATTCTTGAAAACAGTTCCGACTCCATCCGATGTCATTGGAACACCGGAGAAATCCCTTCTACCTATACTCTTAACGACACGACCACTGGAACCAAGACGCTTTCGCTCTGGATCAGGGACACCGCAGAAAACATGAGCGCTGAAATACATGACAGCATCGAGTACCTCTCAAATTTCGCGCCTGGCTCCTTGTTAATCACCACCACCAGCCCAACCAGCGACACTGCGCTGAGCCTGACTCATGGAAGTTACGAGGGATCTCCGACAGACTATTGCATTTTGATTAACCAATCCGTGCCAACAAACTGCGGTTGGATCGCGCTCACCGGTGGCGCGCTACCTACGAGCTTTGGCCTTCCGGAAGATTCCGCAAACGGCACAAGAATCCTGAGCCTTTGGCTCAAAGACTCACTCCACGGTGATGTCATCTCATCGCGCGCCGAGAGCAACCCCATTATCTACATTCGTGAGGGCAGCGATCCCATCGGATCCATTTTGAATGTCAACTTTGGCGCAAACGCAGCGACCTACGGAAAAGCAGCAGGGCCTGGCGCCACAGGGGATTATTGGAATCCCTATTACAATCCCTGGAAGGCTCAAGCCACGATCAGTGGACTCAAAACCGCCGCGGGCGAAAGCACCGATGTCAGCGTCACCGTCGGCAATGCTCCTGGACAGTGGGGAAATAACACCAACGGATTTAACGTCACGGATCCCATGTTCATCAGCTACCTCTATCCCTGGGACGGCCAAAACATTTCCCTCAGCGTGGCAGGGCTTCCGTCCGGAACTTACGACTTTTACCTTTATGGGCACGGGGCCGCTAACGACCAAAACTCGGCGTATTCGATTTCGAGCGCGGGAAATTCTTACGCCGCTGAAAGCACTTTGAACGGCGCGGGATGGGAGTCCACCACCTGGGCCGAAGGCAAACAGTACGTGCGCCTCAGTGCCATTGTCGCGGTTTCAGGGCAGCCCGTGTTAGTGACCGTCGCGCCGGGAGCTTCGAGCTATGCGGTGCTCAACGGAATGCAGATTGTTTCGGTCGTGGCGGGATCCGTGAGTGGTGGCGGTTCTGGCGGAGGCGACTCACCTGCCGGCGCCCTGTCCATGAATATCGACTTTGGCTATCGCTACGGCGCGACCGAACCCAATGACTATGCGTCAGATATGACTGGAGCAGCAGTCGTTGGAACTGCCGGGAATTTCTGGAATGGAATCGAACCCAGAACTTCGGGATCGGTTACGGTAAGTAGCCTGAAAGACACAGCAGGAAATTCAACCGCACTCTCAGCAACCGTGAGCGGAGCGGATGGAGTGTGGGGCACCTATGCACCGCATATCGATCAAATGTGGCAAGAATACATTTACAGTCACAACAACAACATCATCGTGACTCTGACTGGAATCCCAGGTGGCGCGTACGATTTCTACATTTACGGCCAGGGCGAAGGGAGCGGTCACAGCTCTGTGTTTTCCATCGACAGCGATGGCATCGGCACCGATGAGTACGGAACTAAAACCACTCTAGGTACCATCGCCCCGAATTTGTCGACCTACATCGAGAACAGCCAGTACGTGAAGTTTACCGGAGTCGTCGTGACTGCAGGAACCTCTGTGAGAATCTCGGTCTTGCCGGGCGTTTCAACCGATACCATTCTCAATGGACTTCAAATTGTGCCGAGTGGCGGTGGAGACATCGCTGGGAGCTCCGAAAAAATCATCAATATCGATTTTCAAGCAGCCTCATCCATAGGGCATGCCGCTGGCCCCGGCACCGACTTGGACTTCTGGAATGCCTACTCACACTACCCCAACGGATGGCAAGGCGTACTGGTTCCAAACGGCAGCATGAGTAATTTGAAAACCTCCGACAACACCACAACTCCAGTTTCAGTGGCAGTCTCAAACGCTGCGGGAGGTTGGGGGATTTCAACACCTGGTAATACTGACCCCATGTTCATGGGCTATATGTACCCCAATCCCAGCGGCAGTATTACGGTTACACTGAGCGACCTTGAAGGTGGGCTCTACGATTTTTATCTATACGGTCATGGTGACGCCACAAACCAGAATTCTGCGTTCTCGATTGACGCCGACAACAACGGCACCGTCGACTCCGCCCCTAAAAAAACGCTGAATGGTTCAGGTTGGAATTCCGCAACTTGGACCGAGAACACTCAGTATGTAAAATTTGGCGATGTCACTGTCACAGCTGGCACTCCTGTGAAATTCACCGTAGCTCCGGACGCATCGTCCTACGCTGCCCTAAACGGAATGCAGATCGTGAAAAAGTCGGGCCCTTGAGTCCTTAATAAGCTTCGGCCCTCCCGATTTCATTAC
>CAMBEX010000186.1 GCA_945865865.1 Bdellovibrio sp. ZAP7 | reverse complement strand
CACGCCGGAAATCTGCTCAGCTCCGTAGAGCTTGTCAAAGTGCCCGACCTCGTCTTCGGTGGTTCGATAAAAAAGCTTTGAGAGTGCACCGTGAAGCGTCTTGTGAACAAGCGTGCTTTTTCCGGAGCCTGAAACTCCCGTGACCACGACAAATCGGTCGAGAGGGATTTCGACGTCGATATTTTTAAGGTTGTGCTCACGACAGCCAGTAATCTGGAGAGCGCGGCGAGCGGGCCCACGGCGCGAGCGCACGGGAGTTAATGTGAGGTCACCACTCAGATATTTACCCGTGAGTGATCCCGGGATTTTTTCAAGCGTAGCTGCCGAGCCCTGTGCGACCAGGTCTCCGCCGCGCCTTCCTGCAAAGGGCCCTAATTCCACGAGCCAATCGGCGGCCTTCATCACGGCCAAATCGTGTTCGACCACAACGACAGTATTGCCCTGATCGCGGAGTCGATGCAGCACTCGAATGAGGCGTGCGGTATCCGCCGCATGCAGCCCGATCGAGGGTTCGTCCAAAACGTAAAGCGTTCCGCACAGTCCGTTGCCAAGTTGGGTGGCCAAGTTAATTCTTTGAAATTCACCGCCCGAAAGACTGCGGGTGAGTCGAGAGAGTGTGAGGTATCCCACTCCGACTTCGTCGAGAAACGCGAGCCTGCGGTCGACTTGCTGAAGGATTTCTGCCGAAATTTTTCGTTCGGCTGGGGTGAGTCCCCGAGAGATCGAGCGCAGCCAGGTCAGTGACTCGCTTATGGGCATATTGAGCGCGTCAGCGATGGTGTGATCTTCGATTTTGACCGCGAGCGACTCGGGTTTCAGGCGTGCACCGTGGCAATCTGGGCAGAGCTTTTGCTGTTGGTAGCGACGGATAAAAACACGAATGTAGAGTTTGTACTTCCATCGTTTGAGTTCTTCGAAACAGGCCAGAATTCCGGAAAAGGTTTTGTCGTCAGGCGATCCTTCCCAAATCAGCTTTCGTTGCGGGGCCGTCAACTCTCGGTAGCGTTTTCCGATTGAAATGCCCTGGCGCTCGCAAAATCTAAAAAGATCATCCTGCCACTCCGAACAAGAGGGCTTGGTAAAGGGATCGACCGCTCCATTTTTTAAGGTCTTAGAGGGGTCAGGCACGACGAGGGATTCGTCGAGCTCGAGAGTGAAGCCAAAGCCACTGCACTTTCCGCAGGCGCCCAAGGGACTGTTGAATGAAAAAAATCCAGGTTCCGGAATGCGGTGTTCTTTTCCGCATTCGACGCAAGAAAAGCGGCTGTCGAAATGTTTCCACTCGCCGGTAGCGAGATCCAAAAAAGCCATTTGTCCGCGGCCGATGGCGAGAGCTTGGTCGACGGAGTCACCCAATCGGGTCCGCGACTCCGCGTCGAGCGGTCCGTCGGTCCGAAGGCGGTCGATTACAATAAAGAGGTCTCCGCGAGTGTGGGCGTCGGATGGAATTTTTGGAAATTCGGGCTTTCCTAACTCTTCGAGATCAACGGAAACCGGATCAGCCTTGGGATCTCGGTAAATCAGGCGGCGGTATCCTTGTTCGCGAAGAACGGCCAAAAACGAGTCCAGCGAGGCGGCCTGTGGCGCGGTTTTTTTTGGGCCCTTTTTTGTGGCGCCTTTGCGCGAGACAGCTTTGCTCTTGGAGCTTTTTTTTGTGCTGGCAGGGACTGCAGAAGTAATCAGGGGAGCAAGGAGTGCGCACTTTTTTTTGGGAAGCCAAGCGGCAGCCCAGTCCTGGATGATTTGTGCATCGATTTTTTTGACGACGCCTTGGCAGCTCAGGCAAAAGGTGCGACCGGCCCTGGCAAAGAGCACGCGTAAGTAATCGATGATCTCGGTTTGGGTGCCCACGGTGCTGCGAGAGTTAACGACATGGTTTTTTTGTTCGAGCGCAATCGCAGGCGGAATGTTTTCAATCGAGTCCAGATCGGGTTTGGGCATTTTTTCGAGAAATTGCCGGGTGTAGGTCGAGAGGCTTTCGACGTAACGCCGTTGGCCTTCAGCATAGAGCGTGTCGAAGGCCAGCGAGCTTTTTCCGCTGCCCGAAAGCCCGGTGACGACAGTCAGCTTTCGAAATGGAAATTCCACCGAAATGTTCTTGAGATTGTTTTGCCGAACGCCTGTGAGTTGGATCTTTTTGGGGATCAAGAGTGACACCTGCCTAAAGCTTAGACATAGGGGTTAGTATCTTTGTGCAACCATCCCCTTAAAACTTCAAGGGATTTTAGGGTCCCCAGGCTGGCATTAGCCTTGCTCATAGGGCCGCGGTCGCAGAATTTACTGCGGGCTGCGGCAAAGACCGTAGCTCCGCCGTGGAAATGGCCCTAAAACGGCACGAAAAGAAGTGAGGCAGCAAATGCAGCTAAAAAAGCAGTTGTGGGTAAAAAGAGGTTCAATCCTGACTTTGGGGCTCTCCTTTGGAGCCCTCTATGGAGCCCTCTTTGGGGCCGTAGCCATGGGCTCGGTACCCAGCCGGCCATCTCAAATTACTGACGATACCGTTTTGTATCAGAAACTTTCGGATATCTCCGTGGCTCGTGAGCCGGCCCCTGATTTTGACGGAGATCTTTTGCGTCTCTCGGCGGCCGAAGGCCGTTACAAAGAAAATCTGACTCCGGTGGCTAGCCATCCCCGGGTCAAGTCCGCTTTGCAGCGAATCGCGGCTCAGCCTTATCGGCCGGTCGCGGGTCGTTCACGCTGATATAAGATTTGCGAATGCCCAAACAGCCACTTGTCCTCAAAACCGTCGCTGAACTGCGCGCCTGGCGAAAGAGTCTGGATCGGTTCACCATCGGCTTTGTGCCCACCATGGGCGCACTTCATGCCGGGCATTTGAGTCTGGTCCAGAAATCCAAAGCGAGCTGCGATCGGACGCTGGTCAGTATATTTGTCAATCCGACACAGTTCGGTCCTGCCGAAGACTTCGCAAAATACCCTAGAACTCTTGAAAGCGATTTGGCGTTGCTTCAGGAATCAGCAGTGGATGCGGTTTTCTCTCCCGGGGTTTCTGAAATTTATCCTGAGGGCAGTTCTACATTCGTTGTTGAAGAAATGGTCAGTGCCTCGCTCTGCGGGGAGGTTCGCCCAGGACATTTTCGGGGCGTGGCCACAGTCGTCCTTAAGTTATTAAATCTGGTCCAGCCGTCTGTTGCCTATTTTGGTCAAAAGGACGGGCAACAGTGCGCAGTGATCGAGCGCATGGTTCGGGACCTCAATGTGCCTGTCAGAATCGTTCGCGGGGAGACTGTGCGCGAAAAGGATGGGCTGGCGCTGAGTTCGCGGAATGTCTATCTCTCAGAGAGCGAAAGAGTCTGCGCCCCTCAAATCTATCTCAGTATGAAAGAAGCCGAGCGAGCGTTCCTTGAGGGGGAGCGCGACGCGCAGAAACTGATGCGGATCGGGCGCGGGTTTTTGGAGCGTGAGCCGCAAATTAAGATTCAGTACTGGGAAATCCGCGATGTCCAGACCCTCGAGTCACTGAGCAAATTAGAGGACCGTGGGGCACTCATTGCCGTGGCGGCAGTGCTTGGCAAGACCCGTCTGATAGACAATCTGGAGTTTGAAAAAATCTAGCTGACCGAAACAACGACTTGCACACGGCCGTTTTGGAAAATGAGATCACGGGAGAAGATTTTTCCGTCCGTGGCCGCTCTGAGTCTGTGACCTGCGCCTGTAAAAAACAGTGGCGGCGAGTGTTGCAGTGTTTTTCCTTCATCAGCTAACGCTTTTCGAATCTGAACCACCAAGATTTGCATGTACTGATCCATGAGGGCCGCCCACGTGTCTTTAGACTGAGGGGTGGGTTGGGCGGACGCTTGCGGAATAAGAGCTTCGAAATCGCGCTCAAGCATGTTCACAGAAACGGTCGCCTGGTAGCCCAGGCCGCGAAACGTCACGACCGAGCCGACCTCGTTATCCCGGGGCACGGAGTCAATCTCCGCCGAGAGGGATAAGCCGTAAAGCATATGAAATGACTTGATCGCGGGTCTGAAAAAAAACTCGCTTACCTGTTCGGCGACTGGCAGCGGAGTTGCCGCCGCCGCCGCCGCCGTCGGAAGTTCTTTGAGAAATTTTTCGAGTTCCCGCATTTTCACGGGCTTTTCGATAAAATAAATTCCGGGCCGATGCGGGATCGCTTCGCGCGCCTCTTTCATGAGACCGGTGATCACGACCACCGGCGTGGTCGCGTTGAGTGCGTGGTCCTTGAGCAGGTCAATCAGATCGGCACCCGTGAGTCCCGGCATATTGTAATCCGTGCAAATGAGATCAAATTTTCTGTCGCGTGTTTCTAGGTACGCTTCACAGGGGTCTTGCGCGACTGAAACTTCGAAGTCTTTCTTTTTTTCGAAATGGTTTCGAAAGAGTTCAAGGATGTCCGCTTCGTCATCGACAAACAGAATTTTTTTAGCGCACTCGCTAGTCATTGTGTCATTGTAGAAATGAAGACTGTGCGGAGTCGAGAGAAAAGAGAGTTCGTGACCTGAATGGCGGCGATACAAACCTTTGATTTCGGAGTGATCACCTCGCAGCCGGCTTTAGTTGCGCGCTGTGAGTTTATCTCGAAGGAGTTTTCCTTCAGTCTCAAAATCTGGAAAAATCTCGAGGATTTTATGGCGGAGCCCGCTGAATGCAGGGCTCTCATGGCTTCTTGTGTCGAGGCTGAAGGTCTCTATCAGCCGGCAGAATTTGCCCAGTGCCTCCGGTTTCACGCGCCGAGTTCCTTTGTGATCTGCATTGTTTCCAGAAGCCTCAAGAAGGATGTGGCGGTCTTTGTGCG
>CAMBEX010000185.1 GCA_945865865.1 Bdellovibrio sp. ZAP7 | reverse complement strand
AACTCCCGATGATGACCAGCCATAACCGTTCGCCCCGAAGTACGGCGTTTACGGTGTCTGTTGAAGCGCGTGAGGGAGTAAGTACGGGGATTTCAGCGCAGGACAGAGCGCACACAATTCGAGTGGCGTCGGATCCATCCAAGGGCGCGCAGGACCTCGTGTCGCCCGGGCATGTTTTTCCACTTCGTGCGGTCGAGGGCGGAGTGCTCGTTCGTGCGGGCCATACCGAGGGCTCGCTGGATCTGGTTAAAATCGCGGGTCTCAGGCCCGCGTCAGTCATTTGCGAAATCATGAACGACGACGGCACGATGGCGCGTCTTTCGGATCTCAAAAAGTTTTCTGAAACGCATGACATTCCGATCGTCAGCATCAAAGAGGTCATCGCATTCCGAATGGGGGGCGAGACTCTCGTCAAAGAAGTCGCGCGCACCAAGTTGCCGTCGGAGTTTGGCGATTTTGAATTTGACCTGCGCGCTTTTGAAAGCGTGATCGACGGAACCGAGCATCTGGCCCTGATCAAAGGACCGCTAACAGAAACACCGCTTGTCCGAGTACACAGTGAATGTTTAACGGGTGATGCGCTCGGGTCTCTCCGATGCGATTGCGGGCCGCAACTTCAGGCCGCGCTCAAGCAGATTTCTGAAGCCGAATCCGGCGTTTTGATCTACATGCGCCGACACGAGGGCCGCGGCATCGGGCTCGTCAACAAGCTTCGCGCGTACGCGCTCCAAGACGAGGGAATGGACACGGTCGAGGCCAATCGGCATCTGGGATTTCAGGCCGATCTCAGACACTACGGTCTGGGTGCTCAAATTTTGAAGGAACTCGGAATCACGCAGCTCAAGCTCCTGACCAACAATCCTCGTAAAGTCGTGGGTCTGGATGGTTACGGCCTCAAGATCGTGGAGCGCGTCTCGATTGAAGTTGTGCCCAATGATCATAATCTGCACTACCTACAAACCAAACGCGACAAACTCGGACATCAAATGGGCAAGGTGCCTTCGAGTAAGGTGCCTTCGTGAGATTTGCGATCGTTGTCAGCCGCTTTAACCAAGAAGTCACTCAGGGCTTGCTCGCGGGCGCGCGGGATTTTTTAAAATCCAAAGAGATTGCATTTCATGAGGCTGATCTTTACTACGCGCCCGGCGCGTTTGAGATTCCGCTGATTGCACAAAAACTGGCTCAATCTGGGCGATATTCGGGCGTGATTTGTCTGGGCTGCGTGATCAAGGGCGATACCGCGCATTTTGAATTTATCAGCCTGGGAGCGACCGTTGGAATTCAGCAGGCCGCACTCTCAACGGGGATTCCGATCACGTTTGGAATTTTAACGACCTATACAGACGAGCAAGCCGTTGCGCGAAGCCGCGCGGATTCTCACAACAAGGGAATCGAAGCCGCCGCCGCCGCATTTGAGTCCGCCGAAATCTTGGCCCGGATTCGCTGATCACGCGGACGACTACAGTGCGGACCTCGTAAACACATTTACGATCGGTGATAAAGTCGATCTCCCTGCGCTATCGTAAGCTCTCGCGGTCAGCTGGTAGCGAAAACCAATGCTGTTGGGTGTAGCCCAGGTGCACGAATAGGGCGCCACGTTGTCGGTGCATTTGAGGGTGCCGTTTACGTAAAAAGCGACCTTTACTACGGCCACGTTGTCAGAGGCTACCGCGGTAATGGCGACGTTGGTTTTGCGAATCACTCGCGCATTGTTGAAGGGACTCGTGATTACGACCGTGGGATTTGTGAGATCTGTGCTCGTGGGGTTTTCGAGCGAATGCAAAAGGTGGTTGTTGGTCGTCGTGCCGAGCACGGCGCCTTTGGTGGTGAAATCAAAAAGCGCGGCTCTGACTTGTGCGGGCGTCGAAGTGGGATGAGCGCTGAGGTAAAGAGCGGCCACTCCCGCGGTGTGGGAAGTCGCCATCGAAGTCCCGCTTAAAATTTCGGTGGCGCTTGCGCTGGTAAACCACGCAGAAGTGATCGCTTCTCCTGGGGCAAACCAGTCCACACAAGTTCCGGTGTTTGACCAGCTGGGCCTGATGTCAGTCCTGCCGGTGGCACTGACCGTGATTGCCGCAGCCACGCGCGCAGGCGAAAAGTTGCAGGCAGAAATCCCGTCATTTCCTGCTGCGACCGCAGTAGTAACTCCCGAGTTGATGAGTCTTTGAACCGCGGCATCCAGTGTTGAGTTACTCAGGGTTCCGAGCGACATGTTTGCGACAGCGGGAAGCTGGCGATTTTGTACGACCCAGTCGATTCCGGCAATCAGTCCAGCGATCGTGCCGCCGCCGGTACAGTCGATGACTCGCACCGCAACGAGGTCCACGTCCTTGGCGACTCCCCAGGTTTTTCCACCGACCGTTCCAGCGACATGGGTGCCGTGGCCGTGGCAGTCAGCGCCGTCGCCGCCCAGTGCGTCGAACCCCAGGCGTGCGCGGCCCTCAAATTCTGCGTGATCGAGGCGGATTCCGGTGTCGATGATGTAGGCGGTGACTCCCGCGCCGCGCGATAAAAAGTTATACGTTGAGTTGATCGGCAAGATGCGTTGATCAATCCGATCGATTCCCCAAGTGGCTCCCGCTTGAGTTTCTAAGTTTTCGGGCGAGAGCTTGAAGACGCGTTGGTCAGCGTCGACCTTGAGTACGCGCGGATCTCCTTCGATCGCTTGGCGTGTGGCTGAGTCAAGTCTTGCCGCAAAACCGTTGAGTGCGTTGGTGTACACGTGATCAAGTTGGATATCGTATTCGCGCGCAAAGGAGCGGGGATCCGCGTTGTCTTGCAAAGTCACAAGAAAGTGCCCGGGCAGGGCGACAGTCTTGAGAGCGTCTGTCATTTGGGTGGGCGCAATCCCAGTTCGTGTGAGCTCACCGGCGTGAGTGATCGAGTTTGCGAGAAAAGCGCTGAGTGTCAGAATTCTAAAGAGGTTAAATGGGGTCATGATGGCCCAAGCTTTTGCAAGGGACATGCTTTAGCGCGACGGCGAAATCTATTTTTGACTCGCGTTCCGCGGGCGTTCGCGCGTTACTTGATCCGTCTTGCGATCAGGTCCGCCACTGCGTTTTCGCCGTCATTGGTTTCGCGATAGACCAAGATTTCAAGATCGCGAAAAAGTTCGCGCAACTCGCCGCGGTTGAGCAAGTGGTCGCGGCGCATGTTTTTTCCAGAATTGTTTTTGAGTTGATCGACCGTTGCGTTTTCGTAAACGACAATTCCGCCACGCTTGAGCCCTTTTTTGATTTGCGGAATCAGGCTTCGCTGCAGGTAGTTGATGTTCACGATGACATCGTAAGAATCCGGAGCGATCTGGTACTGATTGAGGTCGGCATTGATGGTCTGAATGGTGACTTGGTTTTCGCGCGCCAAAAGTTTGGCCTTTCGCATGGCGACCTCTGAGATATCCACGCCCAGGACGCTAAACCCTTTTTTGGCCAAAAAGACCGCATTGCGCCCTTCGCCCATAGCGATATCGAGAGCGCGGCCCACGGGCAGCATCTCGACGTGGTCTCTCAGAAAGGGGGCAGGGTCTTTTCCGTAAACGTATTGAGGGGTCTGAAACAGGGCGTCCCAACGGCTTCGGTCTTCTTCGGGGTCGTCGCCGGTGACGATCTGGTAGACGTTGAGTTTGCTAGGCTGGCCGGTCGCATCTTCTTGAGGTTGGGGCGTCGTTTTGACGGGTTGGCAGGCGTACAGGATGCCTGTTGCTACGAGCAGCAAAGCCCCAATTGACTCTCTGTACGGGCCCCGGTATACGGCCCATATGTTTGGAATCTCTGGCGAACACCTCTTAATTTTGGGCGTAATTCTTCTCATTTTTGGGCCTCGCAGGCTTCCGGAACTTGGAAATACTCTAGGAAAGGCGATCAAAAACTTCAAGGACTCCGTCTCTGGAGTCGAAGACGCCTCGTTTCGCCGATTGGATGACCAAAAGGGTTCGGGCCCTGCCGAGACGGCCGCCCAGGCAGAATCCTCTGATTCTGCACACAAGCCTAAGGCTTGATATTGCCGCGCTCCCCAGGCAAAATTTTTAAAAATGGGGAACTACACCGAACGGTTTACAGCCTATTTTGAGCGCGATGTCGCCCAAAAGGCAGCGCATTCGCTTTCGGACGGCGTGCGAATGGGTTTTCACATCTGTGAGGCCCACTCGAATTCGACCGTCCTTGAGTCCTTTACCTTTTTCCGTGAGGCCGGTCTCAACCGTGTCATCGCGGCCCCTTCTCCACAGGGGGCTCTCCTCAAATCTGAAATCGATTTCCACCTCCCCAAGGCATCCGCTGAGTTGTTGCTTAAGGACTCCACTGAAGAGATCGCCCAGATCGGAATTGCGGTGGTGAAACTCATTTTGACCACGGACCGCGAGCGGAGAATCTCCGTGCGCTTGGGCGCAGGATTTATTACACTTTTGCGAAAAGGTTACTTTGGAGTGCTCACCTCCGGCGGGAGTGAGCTGGCGAGTTTTCTGGCAAGAAATGGATTGAGCGGCATGAATGGCATCAAGGCGGCGCTCAAAAAAATGACGGGAGAGGTCTAGATCATGATTCCGGATGACAAAAATTTTACCAAGTATCTGAGCCACTTTGAGATCGATGCCTCTGTGCAGGCGATTGCTCACAAGATCAATGCCGATTACGAAGGCAAGCAGGTGCTTTTGGTAGGCGTACTCAAGGGCGCGTTTGTGTTCATGGCTGATCTCGTGCGCCACCTCAAAGTCGATTTTGATGTCGAGTTTGTCAGGCTCTCCAGCTACGGAAAAGCGCGCGAGTCCACCGGGACGGTCACCATCATCAAGGACATTCAGGCGGATGTTCGC
>CAMBEX010000184.1 GCA_945865865.1 Bdellovibrio sp. ZAP7 | reverse complement strand
GTGGCTTGCCACTCGAACCGCGGCCTCAAACATTGCCGCACGAGTTGCAGGAAATTTTTCTAAAATCGGTGCAGGTGATTCTTCCCAAACTTTTTGGTGGCGCCGCTGAATCGAACACTCGCGCTCTCCCAGATGGATCGCACCACCCTTGCCGTCGCCAAAGACCTGAATCTCCACATGGTGAGGCTCAAGCACGAGCTTCTCGACGTACATCGCGCCATCACCAAAGGCACCTAAGGCTTCGCGCGAAGCACTCTCAAACGCCGAAGCGACCTCAGATTCGTGATCCACGCGGCGCATGCCCTTACCGCCCCCGCCAGCCGTTGCCTTGAGCAAAATCGGAAAACCCACTTCACGCCCAAACTTAAGCGCCTCAGCTGCATCTCGAACGGCGCCCTTGCTTCCAGGCACTCTAGGGACCTTTAATTCATCCACCGTCGCCCGCGCCTGGATCTTGTCGCCCATCAGACGCATGCTTTCGGCCGAAGGGCCGACAAAAACGAGACCTGCTTTTTCGCACGCTTCAACAAAATGCGGGCGCTCACTCAAAAAACCATAGCCGGGGTGAATGTAACGAGCGCCTGCCTTCTTGGCGGCCGCAATCACGCGCTCGACATTGAGATAACTCTCAGAAGGAGCCGCCGCTCCGATAAAAAATGCTTGATCACAGGCTTTCACGTGTTCAGAAAACCGATCCGCCTCCGAATAAATCGCAACCGTCGGAAACCCAAGAGCTCGACAAGTCCGTGCGACTCGGATCGCGATCTCACCGCGATTGGCGATGAGTACTGGCGCGCGCTTCGTACCCACACCCATCCCCGCACTCAAGCGCGCGCTCATAGCGGAATATTCCCATGTTTCCGCGAAGGCCCGCGTTCGCGTTTTCCCTCAAGCGCCTTAAGACCGCTGATCAAGAGTCTACGCGTTTCTTCGGGAGCGATCACTTCGTCCACATAGCCCAATTCTGCCGCCCTGTAGGGGTTAGCAAAAGTGGCTCGGTAATGGTCAGAAAGTCGCTTTCGTTCTTCGGCGAGTTTTCCTGATTTCTCAGCGGCAGCGATTTCTTTTCGGTACAGGATATTGATCGCGCCATCGGGTCCCATGACGGCGATTTCTGCCGTCGGAAAAGCGAAATTAAAATCCGCCCGAATATGCTTCGAGGACATCACGTCGTAGGCGCCACCGTAGGCCTTTCGTGTGATCACCGTGAGTTTTGGAACTGTCGCCTCAGCGTAGGCGTAAAGGAGCTTTGCTCCGTGTTTGATAATTCCGCCGTACTCCTGCGAGGTGCCCGGCAAAAATCCTGGAACGTCCACAAACGTTACGACTGGAATATTAAACGCATCACAAAAGCGCACAAAACGCGCACCCTTGAGCGAAGCCGCAATGTCCAGACAACCTGCAAGATGAGCGGGCTGATTGCCGACAATTCCAACGCTCTTGCCGCCGAGCCGCGCAAAGCCCACAACGATATTAGGCGCGTAGCCCTGGTGTACTTCCAAAAAGTCACCCTCATCCACGACGTCTGCGATCAACTCGCGCATGTCATAGGGCTGGTTCGGAGATTCAGGCAGGATTTCTGCGATTTTCAAGCAAGGGCGATCCACGGCATCCCGCGCAGCGCTTGCAGGCGCCTCGTCAAGATTGTTGGACGGAAGGTAGCTCATCAGTTTGCGAACGGACTGCAGGCAGGCTCGCTCATCGGGGCGAACAAAATGTGCAACGCCGCTCTTTTCAAAATGCGTTTCAGCTCCACCAAGCGCTTCTTTGGTCACGTCCTCATGGGTGACCGTCTTGATGACTTCGGGGCCCGTGACAAACATGTAGGAGGTGTTTTCCACCATGAAAATAAAATCAGTGATCGCAGGGCTGTAAACGGCGCCACCGGCGCAAGGGCCGAGTACGACGCTAATCTGCGGAACGACTCCACTTGCCTGCACGTTTCGCCAAAAGATTTCGGCATAACCGCCGAGGCTCTCGACGCCTTCCTGAATGCGCGCACCACCAGAGTCATTAAGACCGATCACGGGAGTTCCGGTCTTCAGGGCAAAATCCATGACCTTGCAAATCTTAGAAGCGTGCGCTCCTGAAAGACTCCCGCCAAAAACCGTGAAGTCCTGCGAGAACACGCAAATCTTGCGACCACCAATAGTTCCATAACCAGTGACCACCCCGTCACCGAGAAACTTTTGCTTTTCCATTTCAAAGTCAGTGCAGCGATGGGTGACGAGTTTATCAAGTTCGACAAACGACCCCGGATCTAATAGCAGTTCAACCCGTTCGCGCGCGGTGAGCTTGCCTGAAGCGTGTTGCTTGGCAACGCGTTCGGCCCCCCCACCGGCTTCCGCAAGGCGTTCTTTTTCTGCCAGTTCGTGCAGCCGATCTTGATAGGACATGATTCCCATTTGATACATGGGAATGGACAGTGTGTCACCGCCAAGAAACACGAAACGAGGGCAGAATTCCTCGAAACACGAAACTGGTGCCGCGGGGCGTCTAGCCATTCAGGCTGCGCCCTTTGCCAGAGGTGCCTAAGCAGCGTCCCCGCGGGCCATCTTTCGCTTATCGAGACCGTATTTCTCGACCTTCATGATGAGTCCGGCTCGCGAGATTCCGAGTTCTTTCGCAAGTCGGCTCTTGTTCCAGTTCGTTCGACGAAGCCCCTCGCGGATCATCGTCTTTTCCAACTCCTCCAGGGCGTCCTTGAGCTTTCCAGCCACGCGCACCCCCTGGACCTTCGAGTTCTCTCCAAAATCCCTGATTCGCTGAGATAAAAGATCCACTGCCACTCGCGGGTCCTCAGCGCTCAATACGATCACGCGCTCGACCTCGTTTTCGAGTTCTCGGATGTTACCGGGCCATGGATAATCAAAAAATTTCTCAAGCGCCCTTTTCGCAAACTGCTTCATGGGCACGTTCTTTTCCTTGCAACCGCGCGCCAAGAAATGGTCAACGAGTACCGGAATGTCTTCTTTGCGATCCCTGAGTGGAGGCACCAAAAGATTGATGACGTTGATCCGGTAGTAAAGATCTTCTCGAAACGCCCCCTGCTCGATCATTTCCTTAAGGTCGCGATTGGTCGCGGCAACGACTCGCACATCGACCTTTCGCTGTTCGGTTCCGCCCACCGGAGTCAGCGTTCCTTCCTGAAGTACGCGCAGGAGCTTGACCTGCATCGTGGGCGACATATCGCCGATTTCATCCAGAAAAAGCGTTCCCTTGTCGGCGGATTCAAACAGACCCTTCTTGTCCCTGATTGCGCCGGTAAAAGCTCCCCTGACGTGACCAAAAAGTTCCGAGTCCAAAAGGTTCTCATTGAACGCCGAGCAGTTCACCGTAACGAACTGCGCCCCTTTTCGCGGTGAATTGAAGTGAATCGCGCGAGCGATCAACTCCTTACCGGTACCGTTCTCTCCGTTGACAAGAACGGTGGACTCGGAATTTTTGATCTTGTCGAGCATCGTGTACAGCTCCTGCATCGGCTTGGATTTGCCGATCATAGAGTCATAGCTGTAACGATTGCCCAGTTGATTGTTGAGCGCGCTGATGCGTTCCTCGCGCTTTGAGATTTCAGTATGAAACGTGACGATCTCTTCGGCCACGAGATCCACGAGTTCGCACAGATATTTTTTCTCGCCCTCGGCAAGTACCCGCATCTGGGCGACTGCGCCATCAAATGCCGCGGCATCAACGCCCAGCTCCTTGCAGTATTCGCGCGCCTTCGCGAGCGCCTCAGCAGTTGCAGGATTATCGAGGTAGCTGAAAGCGTATACCGAACCCAGAAATTCGTTATCGACGGCAACTCTCGAAACTACGACGGTCTCAAATCCAAGCGGACCGGCAAACGTCATCGTAGGGTCGGTGCTCTTGAACATTTTTTCGTTAGTGTCCGCAATCGCCTTAAGAACGGCTTCGCGTGCCTTCTCTTTGAAAAACAACGCGCCAGTCAGAGGATTTTTAAACTCTCTCTGTTTATCTCGTGGATCGTAGTTGCGAACCACCCCGCGCTCATCCACGAAAAAAATATCCGTGTGAAACCACTGGGCCAAAACTCCTTCGAGTTTGCGGATGACATGAATGTGCTTGAGCTCTTCCCAATTGATCATAGGTATTCTCTCCAAAGATAATATCGGATTAAATCAGGCAGTTATTGAGCGCGGTCGCTACTTTTTTGACAGTACTGTCACTTTTCTAGGCAGTTCGACACCTTAGCGCGCCCCGAATTGTTAAGAATAGGCTTGGTGAACCTTGGAATTCTTCGGTATTGATGGCCTCAACCATGAGTCGCTACCTGTTTTTTGACAATGCCTCGACCACCCGCTGCCACTCGCGCGCCGTCGAACTTCTCAAGCGTTACGCCGACGAGGACTTCGGAAACCCCTCGTCTTCTCACGCCATGGGACAGCGGGCCGCCAGAGCGATCCGAGAGGCCAGGCTCTTCTTCGCGCAGACATTCAACGTTGACCCCGAACAGGTGATCTTTACCGGAAGCGGCAGCGAGGCCGACAATCTCGCCGTTTACGGAATCGCCATGCAGGCGCTCGTCAAAAAACATCCGACTCCACCGCGAGTGATTGCGTCCGCAATCGAACACCCAGCGGTTCGAAAAACTGTTCAATCCCTCTCTCCCCTGGGCATCGATGCGCAACTCGCTCCAGTTAACACGCAAGCACAGATCGACCGCGAAAAACTTCTCGAGCTGGTCAACGAGGCAACGGCTCTGGTGAGCGTTCACCGAGTCAACAACATCGTTGGATCTCTACTGCCTGTCGAGGACCTCGCGCGCGAGTGTAAACAAAAGAACCCACACCTCGTCTTTCACACGGATGCCGTGCAGGCCTTTGGAAAAGTCGAAGTCCCCAAGTCC
>CAMBEX010000183.1 GCA_945865865.1 Bdellovibrio sp. ZAP7 | reverse complement strand
GCGTTCCTGCGATCTTGAACTCGGTCCAAGCGATCCTTGACGCCCCAGGAGGCAAGAGGTTCAAATTTTACCTGACCGGATCCAGCGCTCGAAAGCTAAAAAGGGGACACGCGAATCTCCTGCCAGGACGGGTTTTTTCCTATCATCTTGCACCACTCAGCTTACTGGAGCTCCAAAAGCAAAACACGCGCAGCATCCAGAAAATGGGTACTTTACCCGAGATTTTTAGCTTGGATCCTCGGCACCAAGAGGACTTTTTGAGAAGCTATGCCGGAACTTACTTGAAGGAGGAAATTCAGGCCGAAGCGTTGACGAGGGATTTGCCGGGTTTTTCGAGATTTCTCAAGATCGCCGCGGCTCATGTCGGTGGCCACGTCGATTTCACGAAATGGGCCTCCCTCGCACAGATCAAGCGACACTCTTGCGCCAACTACTACGGCATCCTCGAAGACACCCTGATCGTCTATCGCGTCGATCCTTTTCCATCGAGTACGGGCAAAAGACTCATTCAGCACCCCAAGTACTATTTTTTCGACAACGGCGTGCTCAATGGCCTTTTAGGCTCCTTTCATCTTTCCGAGGATCGCAAAGGAATGCTTTTCGAAAACCTGGTAGCGTCCCAGATTTTTGCGACTGCATTTGCATTCAATATTCCGATCGAGGTCCACTCGTATCGGACTGAACATGGTGGCGAGATCGACCTGTTGATTCACCGGCTGGATAGTGATCGCTATTACGCGGTAGAATGCAAAGCAGGTCGGAATGTTGGAAAAACGGATGTGCAGTATCTATTGCGCTTCAAAGAAGAATTCTCCAAAAAAAATCTGACCCCACTCGTGATCTTTGATGGAGAGCGCGCGCTGAAAACGGCCGGAATCTCCTGCTTAGGGCTGGGTTCTGCGCTCGAACTTATTTTTGGATGACTGCTCGCACCCTCGCACCCGCGAGCAAAGACCCGCACTCATATTCCGCATTCTTAAAACGACCCGACTGGCCCCCTTTCGGGGGCCAGCGGCAAAAAGGTAGGTCTATAGAAGTAAGTCAGTAGAAATTTGGTGACGCCCCCTGAACCCCCCTCCACATACGTACCGCCACACCCCATGGCTCAGAGGAACCGGCCTTCAGGAATTGCAGTCAACGTGCCAGCGTCCGGCCCAAGGAGAGACAAAATCTTACGTTCCGGAAATTCTTCGGGGCATCTTCCCTCTCGAAAAACCTGCCTCTCCAGAGGCCCGCGACCAGAGCGGTTCGGCAAACCACACTCAGCCCCTCAGCTCGCCCGCACTATTTTACATGTGACTCATGGCTCTCAACGCCATTCAAAACGCCCCTCGTAAAACGCGCCTGGTGGATTGAGGAGTCTCTTCATTTGCAATGGGGCCTCCAAAAAGCATGATTCCCAGCACGCCCAGCTTCCAGCGCATGTTAGCATCTGGACATGCCTCCAGTGCGCCTCTCCGCTGAAACCGCCCTCCCTTTTGAAAGGTCATTTTGGAACCTTTGGGCTCGTAGCAAGTTCACACGCACAGTCTCGGCAGCCGTCATTCTTTCCGCTTCGCTCTTCTGTATCCCACAGCCGAGTTCAGCCCACCCTGAAGGCCAACTCTTTCGACTCCGCCTCAAGTCTGAGCCCATGACCTTGAATTGGGGCCAGACCGAACTCGACCCAAACCTACTTTACAACACGATGCGCGGCCTTTATCGGCGCACCTCCGATGGCAAAGTGGAAATGGATCTGGCTAGCTCCGTCAAAAACGAAAAAAACTTCACTCGCTGGATCATTGAACTTCAGTCCGACGTAAAATGGAGCGACGGAGCCTACATCCGGGCCGAGCAGTTTGTGGACGCATTTCAGGGCTTACTCAAGACCACGCCCCAACGTGCGCGCTACCCCGAAATCGCAAATCTGTTGCGTGAGGCACTCGCGGGGTCGCCCACCGACTCGATCCGAGCTCTCTCCGATCGAACACTTGAGTTTCGATTTTCGCGCCCCCTACCCTATTTGCCTGCACTGTTGACGCATGGAGCGACCTTTCCGGTGCGAGAAGATCTGTTCAGAAAATACGCTGATTATGGCTCAAATCCCTCGCACATGGCATGGCTCGGGAGTTTTAAGGTTCAAGACTGGCAGACGGGCGTGCGCCTCATCCTGACTCCCAATCCGCATCACTCTAAAAAACCGTGGCTTCAGCGAATTGAAGCGTGGAGCCTGCCCAACGAATCCACCGCCATTCAGCTCTTCTCAAAAAATCACCTCGAATGGGCCCCGCTTTCAGACCTGAGTACTTCGGTGTCGTCAGGAGTTATTCATGCGGCGACCTCCGCAATCACAATGCTCGCAATCAGAAATCCAAAAGGCGATCAGCATCCCTTGACCTCCACACGTTCGGGAGTTCTTGCGCTCTCAGCATCCTTGAATCGCGAAAAACTTCAGCATCCCGCTTTGGATATTTGTCCGCCTTTTATTTGGAAAAATCTGACCACTGCGGCGCCCGCGCCCCCCGCTTTCAATGACGCACATCTCGATACGATTTCGACATCAGGAGCTCCAGCACTTTCGCGCTCATTGTTTCGGGAAGCCACGGGCGGGGACACCGAAATCGTTCCGCTTGTCCTTGAGTATCCCCAGCTGCTTGGGTTCAGGGAGCTTGCCGAGGCTCTCTCCCTTCAATGGAAGGCTGCTCTAGGAATCTCAGTCATTGCCAAACCCGCTCCGCAACCTCAAGCAGCACTCACGCTCATCACGCATTCAATCGGCTTTCCAGATCTGGCTTCGTGTTTTCGCGGTCTTGCAGTTGAAGACGACGAATTTAAAAAACTCCTGTCGAAAGCGGCAGGAGAAACCAACTCAAAGGCTAGAAGCGCACTTTACCTGAAAGCTTCGCGTCGAGTGTTGGTCGAAAAGCCGTCACTCATTCCGATCCAGTGGAGCCCAAGCCAGGTCCTCGTGCAACCCGATGTAAAAGGGGTCTCCTATTTTGGAACCGCCGGATCGGACCCTGTCATTGACTTCGGGCAAATCCATTACTGATCACTCAATCAGCTCTTTCGAATCAGCGCCGCCCAAAACCCATCTCCGCCAGGACTCTCTTGAGGGCAGAGCAACCACTCTCGCACGATTTTGGCTTTGTTTTGGCTGCAAAATAGCTCAATCGCAGCACTGCCCTCTTCCCTGAGTACTGAGCAGACGGAGTAGGCAAGCATGCCGCCGGGGAGGGTTTTTTCCCACGCTTCTGTTAAGAGTTGCGACTGAACCTTGATCAAGCCAGCGAGTTCTTTTTCGCCGCGAAGCCAACGAACATCCGGGTGCCTGCGAAGAATTCCAGTTCCACTGCAGGGAGCATCGACCCACACGCAGTGTTGCAACGGAAGTGCTTCGACGGCCTCACGCAAAATCACCTGCACTTGAGGGGCAACCCGAGCAACCGTTTCTTTGAGAAGCACGAGTCTCGATGGATCGCGGTCTGTGGCGGTGACCGTAAACCCGCTCCAAGCGAGGCCTACGCTTTTGCCGCCCGGCGCTGCGCAAAGATCGAGGACGGATAGAGGGCCTGAGCCCATCACCTTTCTAAGCTCGAGCGTGATTTCCTGAATCAAAAACTGACTCGAAACATCCTGAACAAAAAAACGTCCCTCGTGAAACCCCGCACGCTCAGTGATGGCACCACTGACTTCTTTTGAAAATCGATACGCCCCCGGTAAAGGACCTGCCTCAAATAACTCGGCCCCGGATCCAGAAAGCGCAGAATCTTTTGCGCGCACCCAAAGGGTAGGGCGCTCGAGGCTGGCTTCCGCGTAGGCACGAGCCCACTCCACGCCTCGTTCAGACACCAATCGTCTCCACAACCACTCTGGGAGACTCGCCCACTGCGCCTGTTCTAATGCCTTTCCCTTTTCTGGAAACGGAAAGGCGCGCCAGGACTCGCGGTGATCGGAGACTTTTCTCAAGAGTGCATTTGAAAAACTTGCAGGCGCTTTGCCTTCTTTTTTTTGGACCTCGTCGACAGTTTCAGAAACCACGAGGCCGGGATGCGTGCGCTCCTGAGCCAGGAGCTGATAAACAGCGATCGAGAGAACTTTTCGCAGCCAACCCGTAGGTTTCTTTTTGAGCGCAATCGAATCCAAAATGGCATCGATTCGGCCCTTCCAACGCAAAGTCCCCGAGCACACGTCTTGGAGCCACGCGCGATTTTCCGGGGTAAGGGTCAAGCCTGCGGCAACCGCGGCAATCGCCTCATCCAGAGGTTCGCGATCACTCAGGACACGTGTGAGTACCCGAACGGCCAGATCGCGAGGACGGTTTTTTGTGTTGTGTGCTGGCGCGGTGGAGTCTGCCATGAATCCCTACCGAGCCGCGTTCCAGAGCCAATAAACTCCGGGAGTGGGTGACGCAAATTCGCTGTCGAGCACGCTTTCAGATGACAAATCCGCACCGCGCAAAACTCTCAGTGCGAGTGCCATCAAGCTCGCGTTTGAAATTCCGTCAGCACGATCCTCACCTGAACGATCGGACTCGAGCAAAAACTCCAAAAGTCCTGAACGTCGTTTCTTTTCAGAATAAACGACGTCGGGTTTTCCTTTGATTCCACCCTGTCTTCCCGCTTCGTTGACCGCGTCTTGAAGGGTCCCAAGCTCGTCCACCATCTTGGCTTTCTTGGCCTGAGAGCCGGAGAAAATCCTACCATCAGCAATCAGATCGACTTCTTCCATCCGAAGTTTCCGACCATCGGCGACTGCCTGTTTAAATTGCAGGAGCACGTCATCGACCATCCCTTGAAGGAGCTCACGCTCCTCAGCGGTCATTTCGCGATTTGGAGATCCCGCGTCTTTGAACTTGCCCGTTTTGATCGAATAGCGACTAATCTTCATCCACTCAAAAAGTTTTTCGAGATTCGCAAACTCCATGATCAC
>CAMBEX010000182.1 GCA_945865865.1 Bdellovibrio sp. ZAP7 | reverse complement strand
CTGCTCGGCGCCTTCAGACGTTACCCGGATTTTGTGCGATCCAACTCGGTACTCGCTGTGATTTTCGTGACGGATGCTCAGGAGCAGGGTGAAGAAGCGGTCACCGATGTGCTTGCGAGCCTGGGCCAGATCAAACAGCTTCGCGATGTCGTCTCTTACGGGATTTTCAATGCTACGGATTTGAACTGCGATAACAACGGTGGCGAAGAAGAGTGGAGAGTTTTTGGAAGCCGTTACGGTGAATTCATCCAATCAACGAGCGGTAAAGCATACCCGCTGTGCGCGCCAGACTTCGGAATGCAGCTCTCGGATTTGGGCAAAGATCTCGTGAGTCGTGTGAGTTCTCCTAAGCTTTTTTTGGACGCCCGTCCGCTGTTGAGCACGCTCAAGGTTTTTCACGGCGGTGTGGAAGTACCAGGCGGTCCGAGGTCTTCGGGCGGTTATTGGTACTACAATGTTCAGATGAACGCGATTGTGTTTCATGATCTGAGTTTCGCGCCCGGCGATGACGAAGAAGTTCAGGTGGTCTTTGATGAAGATACGGGTGTCGCTCAGAGCATCTGAGCTGCTTGCTTTCTGTGCGGCGCCACACGCGCGCCCGGTTTTTATTCGGAGTGTAGGGGCGACCCGATTTCGGCGCCGAGCTGATCCAGAAATTCGTGCATGAACTGAGCGCGCCTTGCCCCTTCAGATTTTCCTGAATGGGTGCGAAGCGATTCTGCCACCTTAAAGAGTTTCACGTAGAAGTGATCGACGGTAAATTTCAGGTCGTCGAGTGCGCGCGCTTTCCCAAAGGGATCGACGCTGTCATAGATGGAGCGTTTGAGAAGGCCCGCGACACAAAAACAGCGCGCGACTCCGATGGCTCCAAGTCCGTCGAGCCGATCCGCGTCCTGAACGATCGACGCCTCGATGGTAGTTGGGTCGATCTGCGCGCTGTAACTGTGAGCCTCGATCGCATGTTGAATCTCCGCATGAAATTCAGCGGGATAATTTTCTGAGCGCAAAAACTTCAAGGCCTCCTGACCTGAAAGTCGTGAAGCTAGGGACCGCTTGGGATCGTTTTTGGGAACATTGACCAGGTCGTGCATCCATGCGGCGGGAACGACTACCTCCCAGCGGGCATTTTCTTCGGTGCAGAGTTGCTTGGCAGTCGCAGCGACGCGGCGAAAATGAGCAAGATCGTGCGCTGGGTCGCTTCCGAGATCTGCTTCGCGAACTTTCAGTTCAAACTTCTGCTCCCAAACGAGACGCTCCTCATCAGTGAATTTCTTGAGCGTGGGGTTGGGTGGCGCGGACGGGTTTGCCATTTCCTTGATGATAAAGGAAATGAGCGGCTTTACACAACCATTCTTAAATATTTGTCGTCCGCTTATTCGTGCAAAATAACGGGGTTTTCGGTGCATTTTGCATTTTCGGGTTGTGTGACGCGCATGCTTTCGGGCTATTCAGGCGTTCACGGAGGAAGTCTGAATGAGTGGATTGAAGCTGTCCGTTTTGATGGGAGTTTTGAGTTTGGGAGTGTTCACGGGATTGACGGGATGTGATTCTAGCTCTTCAACGCGGAGGGGATTGCCGGGTGTGGCCACCGATGGCGTTTCCGGTGAGAAAGTTGAGCTCCCGTTTGAGGATCTGTATGCCTCGCCCGACCCTGAACATCTGACACTGGCCATAAAGTATGTCGAATACGTGGATGCGGCCGGAAACCCTGTATTGACGCTTGATGAAGCCAAGCGCCTTACAGAGGCGATGAACCGCCTTTACTCCGTCTGTAATATGCATTTTCGGGCTGAGGTCTATGAGACAGTGCAACCAGGAAACTTTGGGTTGGACTACAACACGTCCCAACGATCGGACCTGACTTCCATTCGTGCCCAGTTCGATTCACCTGATCATCTGCTGGTGGTGCATACGGGGTCTTGGAGTTCGGCACAAATGGGTTCTGCAAATGCATGGACGACGCTGCCTGGGAGTACGCCCTCGGGAGCAGTTGTGGAAGCCGATGTGGCAGGCATGGGAAATCTTGTTGCCCATGAGCTCGGTCACTATCTCAACCTTCTGCACGTTTCATCGAGTACAAACATGATGAATCCGGTGATCTACTCAAATTCAACTTACATCTCGCCATCTCAATGCTCTGAAATGCGGGCGACCGCACGCGCCTATAGGTCCGGCGCGTTGCGCGCGAGCTAGAACCGTTAAGGCGGAAATCCGATGGCAAGCTTGACGGCCTGATACTCAGGATGGACCGCGCCTGTCCGGGTGCGAATCGTAAGTACGGGTTCGGTCCATGTCTGAAATGAAGGCGGCAGATGATCCGCACGAGTCATCGCAAAAAGTCCAAGCAGCGGAACATCGCCTTCACGGAGGCATACGTCCCGGCTCCTAACGATCTTAAGTCCGGCGTCTCGAGCTGCTGAAACGACCCTTTCACGTTGAGTATCGGGGCTCACGGGAAACACGCAGGCAAACACTCCGCCTGAGTTCAGGTGTCGAGCGGCCACCTCGCAATAGGCGGCCACCGTACCGCGAGTCTCAAATCGACAAGCGATTTTTTGAGGATGATCACCCAGAACGCCATCGGTGAGAGCAAAGTAAGGCGGACTCCCTAAAATAAGATCAAATTTATCTTCCGGCGCCAGAACGCCTGGGTCGCGAAAATCACCGTGGCGAATATCATATCGATCGTTGAGACCATTGAAGCTTGCGGAGCGCTTCGCGAGAACAACGCTGATATCCTGTGCTTCGACTGTTACAAATCGCGCACCCTGGAGCCTCCAGGCTGCGATCATACCCACACTTCCAATCCCGCTTCCGAGGTCCAGCACGCGCGCGGCACTCGGGCACCAGGTGGTGCCGTACCAAGCGGCGAGCAGATCGTCGGTTGAAAATCGGTGACCTCCCGAGAGCTGAAAAATTCTAAATTCACCACTCAGGGCATCGAGCGTTTCACAATCGCGCGGTTGCAAATCGGGATGATCGCTCTGGGTTGCACCGGGTGCCTCGGGACCGGGCTTTGCCCAGCCCTTGAAAAATTTGGTCATGGTCAATGTATGGAATCACCCGAGTGGATTTGCCACGAATTTTCGCGCTGAAGGCCAAAAAGTTTCGGCGCTGATGCTCGGATCTAATGATTCTGAATACTGCACACTCACAAATACAAATATCTCAAGGTGAAGTGAAATACGGGACTTTCGCGTGTCCCTGCGGCGAGGTGAATCGGGTACGAGAACATAAAATTGATTCCAAGTGGAGGCAGGTTGATATTGAAGCCCCAGGTATAGGACGACGCTGCTCCGCGACCCGGCTCCTGAAAGTGGCGCCAGATGGTGCCATAGTCCGCGGCAATGAGTCCACGCAGCGGCGGAAAGCTAAAGAGTGAACCTACTGGAAACCGCAGTTCTGTTTTGGCGCCTAAAAGGTAATTTCCACGAAGTCGATCGTCGCTGAATCCATAGCCCCGAAAAAAATCATCGCTCGAGACCAAAAATGGGTTTCGATATTGGCCTCCCCAGGAGGCGCCCGCGATTCCTTGAAACGTCAAAACCGAACTCCCATGGAGTTGCCAATATTGAGCGATATCGAGACGGATTCGCTCGTTGAGATCACCTCGTCCAGGATAGACGCTGGTGTCGGCCTCGAAGAGGATTCCAAAACCGCTCAAAGGGCCGCTGAAGGTTTCGTATAAAATTTCATCGCGACCGATCCGAAACATCGGTGCCATCATGAGTTCCATGCCTGGGTTGAGTTTCTCCCACTCAGCCTCAAGGAGCGGATCGCTGAATGCCGACCGTTTGACGCCGGCAACTCGCAACTCGGTATCGAAGTAAGAAAATGGCCCGAGTGGATATTGAATAAGTCCGAGAACTCCAAATTCACGGTTGCTGTAGAGTCGAGTTTCATCGTGATCAAAGATTGAGTCGAGGCGGGTTTGAACCGTGTGATAGGCGCCGGCGGTCCAGGTCGAACGCCCCCGGTGACTGGTTAAAAAAGCGGCGGCATGAGTTTGTGAAAAATCGCCGAGCACCAGAAACTCACCGCTCATGACATAGTTTCGCATCAGATCCGAAACGGTTGCGCTCAGGCCGATGATGTTTCCTGATCCGATGAAACCCGCGATGTCCTCGAGTCGTTTTCCGCTAGTCTTAAAGGCCTCGTAACTCTGAACTTCCTCTGGTTTCAGTCGTGTGACTGTGGGTTTCCAGGCGGGAGCGCCGATCAGGTCGTTGTGATCCGAGTGGACTGAAAGGCTGAGCTGTGCGGTCTTAGGAATTTGGTAGAGTCGGTAACGACCGCTTTTAAATCCCAGCGCATAGAGGTCGTCTCCGCGTTTCAACGGCTGAAATAGCCCTGTATTGACCTGTGTAAGTTGGATTTCTTTGCCATCACGCAAGAGATGAATTTGGGAGCTTGCGTGATCCGGATTGCCGTTTTTCCAGCCTTGAAACACCAGCCCCGAGCCTGCCGGATTGAGGTCCCCGTCAGGACCGAGCTGATCCAGGTGCGCGTGAGTGAGTCGATCCACTTTTCGCGTGTCTGGATCAATCTTAAAGAGGTTGTAGCGTGCGTTTGAGGTGCGATCGCTTGCGGCCACGATTCCTTGCGATGTCCAGGTAATGCTCTTCCACGCGTAACTCTCATCGGTAATTTGGCGGACGATCGGATTACTATCGAGGGCAGAGACTTCTGCGATGTAAATGTTTTGCCAGCCTCTCGAGTTCATTCCGACAAATGCGATTTTTGTTTCGTCAGGACTGAAGGCCGGAGAGTGGGCCTGGAGAATGTCGCTTCCGCTGAGGTGAATTCTTCCGCCCTTTCCGATTTTTAACTCCTGACCGGGCCTTCTTTGAAACGACTTGAGCTCAAGCACTGGACCTTCTGCCGTTGCAGCAACGTAGGCGATGCTTTGGTTGGTGAGCGCGAT
>CAMBEX010000181.1 GCA_945865865.1 Bdellovibrio sp. ZAP7 | reverse complement strand
CGATCGGCTGTACTGAGCTTTCTTGAAAATCCCGCGAGCGATCTCAACTCCGTCCTCGACTGGGCGTCAAAAAGTACTGAGAATCTCGCCACTCTTCTCGATCACCTCGAGCAGTTTTCAGAAAGTTTGATCCGCTGGACTTTAGCGCCCGAGACTCCCTTACCGCGGGCATTAGCCGCGCATGCCAAAACGCTGACACAGAAATTTGGCTCGACGACGCGCGCGCGCGAGTTTTGGATTGAACGCTCCGAACGCATGGCTCGCATGCGTCAGGAGATGCGTGCCCCGCTCAATAAAAAACTGATGGTTCAGGATATTCTGTTACCCTATCTGAGCCCATGATTCGGCTCGAAAATCTCGGGAAAGGATTTCCCGAAAAAAACGGCGTCTTATCCCATTGGATCTTTCGCAACGTCCAACTTCATATTCCTAAAAACGGCTCAGCCGCCATCGTGGGACTCTCAGGTTCCGGCAAAAGCGTCTTGCTGAAAACGATCGCAGGGCTGCTCGACCCCACTGAGGGCAAGGTCGGCGTTAACAGTCCGCGTCTTGGAATGCTCTTTCAAAAAAATGCGCTGTTTACCTCACTCAGCGTTCGCGAAAATCTGCTTTTCCCTTTACGAGAGACCGCTAAAATTACGGGCCATGAAGCCGATCGCCTGGCGGAAAAATTTCTGGGTGACGTGGGCCTCTCCGGAACTGACTCGCTTTTTCCGGATGAACTCTCGGGCGGAATGCAAAAACGTCTGGGCATCGCACGCTGCCTGATCCTGGATCCCGAGGTCGTGCTTTTTGACGACCCGACCGCGGGTCTCGATCCCATCACTTCTCAAAAAATCGCAGAACTCATTCGCGGACTTCAGACTCATACCCAGATGACTTTCATCGCGGTCACCAACGATATGCAACGCGCGTATCAGTTGGGCGATCAGGTTTATCTTTTAGCGAATGGAAAACTCCTGGGCGGAGAAAGCCCGGCGAAAACTCGTGAAACCCGAGACCCGGCGATCAGGCAGTTTATCTTTGGGCAGACCGAAGGGCCGCTCACATGAGCATCCGTTTTGAGGAGGTCTGCAAATCCTTCGGACCCAAAACAATCCTGAATCAAGTTTCGTTCGAAGTGCCCAAGGGCGAAATTTTATTTATCCTGGGTAAAAGCGGCGTCGGAAAATCAGTGACTCTCAAGCACATCGTCGGAATGCTCAAACCCCAAAGCGGACGCGTTTGGGTTGACGGATCGGATGTAGGAGCGCAGGACGCGATTGGGATCACCGCGATTCGCAGGAAATGCGGAATGGTATTTCAACAGCCCGCACTCCTGGATTCACTCACGGTTCTTGAAAATGTCGCCTTTGGATTAAAGACGCCTCAGGCTAAGCAGGTTTTTGGAACTTTAAGTGAAAGCGAGATCAGAAAAACTGTCGTAGAAAAACTAGCGCTCGTAAACCTTGAGGACGACATTCTCCACCGACGACCTCCTGAGATTTCGTACGGAATGCAAAAACGCGTCTCTCTGGCGCGCACTCTGGCGCCCGGCCCTCAGTACCTGCTCTTTGACGAGCCCACCACGGGACTGGACCCCATCACCACCAACACGGTTAATGACCTGATTTTCGATCTTTCAAGAAAACTTCAAGTCACGAGCATTGTCGTGTCGCATGACATGGGCTGCGCACTCAAAATCGCCGATCGCATCCTAGTTCTCGATCAGGCTCGCGTGCTGTCACTGGCCAGCGTCGAAGAAACTCGCCGCTCACAAGTACCCCTGATCCGCGATTTTTTGCGCGAGACTCTCGAGTCTGAAAACCGAGGCCACGCATGACCGGATTTCTGAAAGAGGTCGGCGGCCTGACACTTTTCTACGGGCGAGTCATCCGTACTCTCCTGACCACGAGCGGAAATATTACCCCTGTCTTTGGGCAGATCACGCAGGTGTATTTTCGATCGCTCGGAACCGTTATTGCCTCCGGGATTTTTGTGGGAGCAATCTTGGCACTGCAGTTCAATTTGGTCCTCAGCCAATACGACGCCCAGACTTTGCTGGGCGGACTCACCACCTCGGCTTGCGTGCGCGAGGTGGGCCCGCTGATTATTTCGTTTCTGCTTGCCGGAAAAATCGGCGCGTACACGGCGGCCGAACTCGGCACCATGCGAGTCACCGAGCAGGTCGATGCGATTGAGTGCTTGGGGACTGACTCAGTTCAGTATCTGATTCTTCCGCGCTTTTTGGCGATCGTCAGCGGAAGCGTTTTGCTTTTGGTGGTGGGGTTGCTCGTCAGCACGGTCGGAGCGCTTGCGGTCGCTCATTGGCTTTGCGGAATCAATCCGCTTCAGTACTTGGTGAGCATTCCAAGATTTGCGGGGCCTGGAGTTTTTTTCGCGGGCCTTTTTAAGTCGTTCGTCTACGGAGTCATTGTGGCGGGTGTGGCTTGCTACAAGGGCTACACCGCGAGCGGCGGAGCGCGCGGCGTGGGACGGGCGGTCACTCAGGCGGCGATTTACACCAACTTATTGATTGTCATCGCTAACTTTGTGACGAGTTCGTTTCTGGATTCCCTGCGGGAAATTCTCAAATCATTGTCGGGGGTCTCCGGATGACTCTCGTCGCTGTTTTTCAGGATTCCATCGGCCTTTTTTTGCGGATGTTCAGACTGGCGCTTCATCGACCCTGGCGCTGGAAGGATATTTTTCAGCACATCGTTCAAAACGGAATCGGTAGCCTACCGATCATCGCCATCTCAACGGCATTTTCTGGAATTGTCGTCACCAACGAGATCGCCTATCACATGGATCAGGCACTCCACACGACCTCGATGATTCCAGGATTTTCCGCGCAGTTTATTTTGCGCGAACTCGGAATTGCCGTCCCCGCGCTGCTATTGGTTTCCAAGGTCGGAGCTTCGATCACTGCCGAGATTGGCGGAATGAAAATCACCGAACAAATTGACGCGCTGAAACTTCTTGGAATCAACCCGGTAAGCTACCTGGTATTTCCGCGGTGGATCGCCAGCATCTTTTCAACCATCGCACTTACGCTTGTGGCCATTACGGTGACCATGGCTTGCGCCATCCTGATTGCCATTACGCGTTTTAACTTTTCGTTTTTAGAATACATCAATACTCTGCGCCATTTTGTTGGCACCAACGATCTGCTCTGCGCAATCACAAAATCCGCCGTATTTGGCGCCGTGACGCCGATCATCAGCTGCGCTTATGGGTTTCGCTGCGGCGGCGGAGCTGAAGGAGTCGGCAACGCGACCACGCAGTCCGTCGTCACCTCGACGATCACCATCATCTTTCTCGATTTCGTGCTGACGTACTTGTTTACCCTGTTCCTCTGAGTTGTTAATCTATCCCAATGCGATTCTCATCCAATGAAGCCAAAGTCGGCAGCCTGGTGATCCTCACCGGCGCTCTCATCGTCGTGTTCGGTTGGGTCCTCGGCGTACAAAACCCATTCAATCGCTCCGTTGATTTTTATGTGACCTATAATTTCGCAGGAGGAATCGAGGTCGGTTCTCCCGTGCGAGTTTCAGGCATCAAAGTCGGAAAAGTCGAGAGCATCGATTTCTTTGTCCCTCAGGCCAATCAAACTGTTGCGCTCAAAGAACCCGGAAGCGCCACCGAGAAAAATCCTGAAATCAGCGCAGTCACACCCCTCAGACTGAAGCTCTCGGTTCGCCGCGATGCCGCAGTCGGAATCCGTCAGGACAGTCGCTTTTACGTCAACATGGCCGGAATCATTGGCGAGCGCTACATCGAGATCACAGCTGGAACCAGCGACGCGCCGAAAGTTGAGTCCGACACGGTCGTGGCCGGAATCGACCCGCCCCGCATCGATCAACTCCTTTCACAGAGCTTTGATCTAGCCGGAAAAATCAAAGAAATCATCGACGAGAATAAGGGCGAATTCACCAAGTCCGTCGAACTCTTGTACAAGATGAGCGCGAATATCAATCGCACCGTGATGGCGGTTGAAAAAAGTAAACTCTTTCAGACCGACCTCGCCTCTTTGATCAACAATCTGATCCAGATCACGAGCGACGTTCGCCGGATCACCGACGAGTTTCATTCTCCCGAAGGCAAGAAAACCCTAGATCTCCTCCACACTCTGCTCTGGAGACTCGAGCCGTTGGATTCAAAGACGGTTCGAGATTTTCTGCAAAAAGAAGGCGTGAGAGCGCGGATTTTTTAAATCAGTTTGAAAGCGCCGGGCTGATGGCCTCGCCCGCTGAATTCCCGGAAAAATCGGCTTCAGCGTCCGTTTGAGCTAAATCACCCGCCGTTTCTCCGATCATCGCTGCTCGAAGCTTGGCGATAACGTCCCTTAAGACTGCCTCCTGGGATACCAGATCACCCGTCGAAGACTGGGCCCGCTCGGACATGGACGTATTTTCCTGCGCGGTCTGACCCAACTGCACGAGCGCGGTTGTGACCTTTTCAATGAGTCTTGCCTGGGACTGTGTTGAATTGCTCACTTCTAAGACAAGGTCCTGCGTCGTCTGTGCACTGCCCACGATGCGAGCCAAAGCACCCTTGCTTTGTGATGCCATGCCACCGGCCATACCCATGGCTTCCGAATTATCACGAAGTAGCCCACCGATCTCGTTGGCAGCAGTCGCGCTCCTATTGGCAAGTTCGCGGACTGCTTGCGCGAGCTGCCTCGACCGCAGCATTCAAGGCCAAAAGATTGGTCTGAAATGCAATGTCGTCGATCACTGTGACGATACCGGCAATTTTTTCGGAACCTGTCGCAATACTCTGGATTGCGCCAATCAGATCTCCCACTTCCTTCGCGCACGTATGGGCGGCATCGCAGCTTTCCTTGGCGCGGGTGTCCGCCTGCTTACAATGGCCGCGACTGGTCTTCACAATCTCACAGACTTCGGTCATTGCCGATTGTGTATCGGAGACCGAAGATGCGGCCTCATTGGACGAGTTCGAGAGATCCTCAGCAATCGCCGAGTTCTCGCCGGAAATCTGACCCAACAACGTCCCTACCCGTGTCAATTCGCT
>CAMBEX010000180.1 GCA_945865865.1 Bdellovibrio sp. ZAP7 | reverse complement strand
GGTGCCGGAACTTTTGAATTTATCGTGGATTCGAAGGGTAGTTTTTATTTTCTCGAAATGAACACCCGGCTTCAGGTTGAGCATGCAGTGACCGAGATGGTGACGGGCGTGGATCTGGTGGCTTGGCAGCTTTTGCTTGCCGCCGGTGAGCTCGAACTTCCGCGCATTCCGGATCGCCGGGGCAGCGCGATTGAGGTCAGATTGTACGCCGAAGATCCGCAGCATTTTTTGCCGGCGCCTGGCCCCCTGGGTTTGATTCAATTGCCCGCGGGTGCGTTTGTTCGAACGGATTCTGCATTTTCGGGTTCGGGTGAGGTGAGTGTGCACTACGATCCGATGATCGCCAAAATCGTGGTCTGGGGTGCGACGCGGGCTGAGGCGGTGGACCGAATGCGCGCGGCTCTCGATGAGACTCGTGTGGAGCCGCCCAAGAAGCATGACGGAACCGCATTGGGATCTTTACGGACCAATCTCTCTTTTTTACGGCGACTCGTTCGAAACGCGACGGTTATCGGTGGCGATACGACGACGGATCTGATTGCGGCAAATCCCGCACTGACGGAATCCTTGAGCACGGAGCCCTCTCGCGAAGCTGCTGTTGCGCTGTCGCTGTTTCAGCTTTTGCAGGAGGCCGAATCCGATGGGCTGGGTTCGGAGAGAGGTGATTTTGGCGACTCGAGTGTTTGGAAATCACTAGCACGACGTGAAGGAGTGCGGCAGTGAGCGCGGTCAAGGGCAGTATTGGAAAATTGGAGATCGAGTGGCTCACACCTCCCCACGGAGTTTATGGAAGCGGGTTGGTTCGCACAGCGGGCGGTGAGGCGATCTCCTGTTCTTGGCGAAAAGACGATCAAGGAATTTGGATTGAGCTCCCACACGGGGTTTTTGGTTTTGATATTGTGGCGGCCCGTGACGATGACGGACGCTTGCAGTATGGACTCACCGAGCGCGAGAGTGGTCGCGCGTGGGAGTCGTTGAGTTTCCTACGGGCCGGCGAGCAAGTCGTCGGGGCCGAGGTTTCTGGCAAAAAGAAGGCCATTCGCGTACGCGCGCAAATGCCCGGTAAAATCGTCCGAATCATGATCGCTGAAGGCGATGTGGTTGAAAAAGGACAAGCCCTCATGGTGATGGAAGCCATGAAGATGGAAAATCAGATCAAAGCTCCCCAGACGGGCCGCATTACTGCAGTCAAGGTCACGGTGGGGCAAGCTGTAGAGACCGGCGCGGATCTCATCCATGTGGGGGCGGCGGAGTGAGCAAGCCACCTTCAAAAGAAGCAGTAAAATCGCCAAAAACGCAGATGCCGCTGGATTTTTTCACGCGCTCCGGAATTCCGGTTCAAGAAACTTACTGGCCTTCCGATGCGCCTGGCATTCAAAGCGACGAAGCCGCGCGTGGCGCGCTGGGTGAGTCTGGAAAACTTCCTTACACACGCGGTGTTCAAAAAGACATGTACCGAGGAAGGCTCTGGACGATGCGCCAGTACGCCGGGTTTGGAACGGCTGAGGAGTCCAATCAGCGTTATCGCTACCTGCTATCGCAAGGGACCACGGGACTTTCGGTTGCTTTCGATCTTCCCACACAACTCGGTTATGACCCCGACAACGCACGTTCTAGAGGTGAGGTAGGTAAGGTCGGTGTTTCGATAGCGACCCTGGATGACATGCGTACGCTTTTTAGCGGGATTGAGCTCTCGAAGATTTCGACGTCGATGACGATCAATGCGACCGCAAGCATCTTACTCGCGTTTTATGTAGCAGTCGCTGAAGAGCAAGGCGCGCAGGTGAGTGAACTTCGCGGAACGGTTCAAAACGACGTTTTGAAAGAATACATCGCGCGCGGAAACTTTATTTACCCTCCGCAGGGCGGACTTAGGATCATCACCGACATGTTTGATTGGTGCGCGCGGCACACGCCCAAGTGGAACCCGATCAGCATCTCGGGTTACCACATTCGCGAAGCCGGATCGACGGCGGTTCAGGAACTGGCGTTTACTTTTGCCGATGCGATTGCCTACGTTCAGGCGGCAGTCGATCGCGGGCTTGAGGTGGATCGGTTTGCTGGCCAGCTCTCTTTTTTCTTTAACGTGCACAGTGATTTTTTCGAAGAAATCTCGAAGTTTCGCGCCGCCAGAAATATTTGGTCGCGGATCATGCGCGAGCGCTTTGGAGCCAAGGATCCTAGGAGTTGTGCGCTCAGATTTCACTCTCAGACTGCCGGTTCGACACTGACCGCGCAGCAGCCTCATAACAACGTCGTACGTGTCGCGCTTCAGGCACTCTCGGCGGTTTTGGGCGGGACGCAGTCTCTCCACACCAACTCATTTGATGAGGCTCTCGCGCTGCCGACGGAGGAGTCTGCCAGGATCGCACTTCGCACGCAGCAGATTGTCGGACTTGAGTCCAACGTCACGCAGACAGTCGATCCTTTAGCTGGAAGCTGGTTTGTTGAAAAGCTCACATCGGAGATTGAAGAGCGCACGTGGAAGTACCTTGAGGAAATCGAGAGGCGCGGCGGAACAGTTCAGTGCATTGAGTCCGGATATATTCAGAACGAAATTTTGGATTCTGCTTATTCTGACCAACGCGCGATTGACTCGGGCCGAATCAA
Source organism: Bdellovibrio sp. ZAP7 (assembly GCA_945865865.1). Taxonomy (GTDB): domain Bacteria; phylum Bdellovibrionota; class UBA1018; order UBA1018; family UBA1018; genus CAMBEX01. Next base: position 2,442 of record CAMBEX010000180.1, on the reverse strand, counting down.
GGTCGTCGGTGTAAATTGTTTTCAGGAAAAAACGGGCGAACCTTCGAAACTTGAGCTGCTCAAGATTTCTCCTGAAGTCGAGAGCCGTGCGGTTGAGCGTGTAAAGGCCTATCGATTGAAGCGATCCACGGCTTCGTACGATGCTGCCATTCGAGCGCTGAAAGACGGGGCCAAGGGAACTGAGAATATTCAGGGCCTCGTGATTGAGGCTGCGAAATCGGGAGCGACTCTCGGTGAAACCGCCGACGCACTTCGTGAAGTGTTTGGAGAATTTAGGGAGTATTCGGGGTTTTGAGACTCAAGTGTCGCCGCCGCGGCGCCTCATTTATTCCTGCTGCGGCAAAATCTTTTGGATGACCGCTGCGTTTTCAGGCGTACCGATTTTATTGCCGAGTTCGGCAATTCGAACCGCCTCGTAGGGCATGAGCACTTCTCGTTTGAGGGTGCGGCTTCGCTCGGCGGCCGTCAGCACGATTTCAGGATTGAGACGGCCTTCTTCGAGGGCTTTTTTGAGTGAGATGTACGCGTGGCGCGCGGCCGCCTCGCTCCGGTAAATCAAAAGATCACATCCGGCTTCAAGCGCCAGCTTGGGAGCCTCTTCGGCGCCGAAGTTGTCAGTGATTGCACTCATTTCTAAGTCATCGCTGATGACGATTCGATTGTAGCGAAGCTCATCGCGCAAAAATGTTTTTAAAATCGTGGGAGAGAGAGTCGCGGGGTATTTTGGATCCAGGTGTGGAAACAAAATGTGCGCGGTCATGACCATCGAGCAGCGCGACTTGAACGCTTTTGAGAACGGCCGAAATTCGCGATCGCGAAGTGTCTCAATGGGAGTGTTGACCTTAGGAAGTGCAAGATGTGAGTCCACGGTGGTGTCGCCGTGACCTGGAAAATGTTTTACGCAGGCCTGCACGCCGTTAGTGAGATGGCCTCGAACGATTGCCGTTACCATCTTGGAGACTTCGTCCTCGGTGGTTCCGAACGCACGATTTCCGATGATGGGATTTTTTGGATTGGTATTGATGTCTGCGACGGGGCAGAAATTTAGATTGATTCCGACTGCTTTAAGTTCTTTCGCGATGAGTTCTGAAATGTCGAAGGCGACTTTGGGAGAGCCAGTGGCAGCAATGACGGAAGCTTCTGGGATTTTGGTAAATGGTTTCTTGAATCGCTGAACTTTTCCGCCCTCGTGATCGACGCTGATCCAGAGCGGGAGTTCTCGTCGGCATTCTTGGATTTGATTATTGAGTTCGGCCACCTGCGCGGGGTTTTCGTAGTTGGCTGAAAATAGAATGACGCCGCCAATTCCTGCTTGAGAAATAAACGCGGAGGTTTCGTCTGAGAGCTCTAGGCCGCTGAAACCCATGATAAAAAGTTCGCCCAGTTGCTCAATTGCGCTATCGGTTGGAGTCATTGCGAGAGTCTAACTCAACTCACGAATTTTTGGGAAGGGACTCGCGAGAGGCAAAATCGGGTGACGTGAGCGCTTGCAGAGCCAAGACCGTGACCACCAGCGGAAGACCAACCCCCAGCGCAATATGAGGTGCCTCGATCAGATACGCCTGACCCTGAAGGAGCAGCGAACCCCAAGTGTCGCGGCCAGCCGGAGCTCCGACACCCAGAAATGAGAGAGTGGCTTCTGCCATCAATGCATGAGCGAAGAGGTTGGGGGCTTTGACGCGACAAAGGGAAAGAACCGCAGGCGTCAAATGTTTGATTGCGATATGTGCGCGCGTGGCGCCAAAGCTTTGGGCAGCCAGGACATAGTCCTCAGTGAGAAGTTCGCGGGCGCGGACATAAACCAAGCGCGAATACGAAGGTATGATTCCGATCAGTAGGGCGGTGACCAAAGTGATCCAGCCCGGTCCTAAAACTGCAGCGAGTGCGAGCGCCAAAAGCAGCGAAGGAAAAGCGAGAAAAAGATCGAGCAGCGAAAGGAGTACGCCCAACAATCGCGGGGGAGAGAGTGCGAGGGTCGTCCCGGCGAGGATTCCAAACAAGGTGGCCACCCCAACAGCGGATGCCGCAAAAAGAGCGCTGATCAGGGATGATTTCAGGGTCAAAATCAGTAGGTCCCGGCCGAAAGAGTCGAAGCCAAAAAGGTGGGGAATGCCAGGCAAATGGAGCGCGCGGGATAAGGTCATGGGGTCGGGTGAAGCGAGTTGAGTTTGAGAGACGAGTAAGGCCGCACCAAACCATATGATTAACCAAGCCAGCGGCAACCGTGGTTGCGCGAAAGTTCTCATGAGCTGAGTTTCTCTAGGCGGGGGTCAGCGAGGTTTTGTGCCCAATCTCCCAGGAGAGTGCCGAGGAGTGCGACGGCTGCGCCTAAAAAAACGCATGACTCGACCACGGGATAATCCCGGCGCAAGACAGCCTCAACAAGAAGTGAGCCCATCCCTGGCCAATCAAAAATCACCTCAGCCACGAAAGCGCCGCTGA
>CAMBEX010000179.1 GCA_945865865.1 Bdellovibrio sp. ZAP7 | reverse complement strand
TGCCCGAGTGGTTTGCTGACTACAATCGGCACCATCCCCATTCGGGCTTGCTAATGAAGTCGCCTCTGGAGTACCGAGAGGCCGTTAAATTAACCGAGGAAGTGTACGTTTAATTGGGGGCAACTCCACAGCTCGAGTTCCTTGAAGCCGCCCTCGAGAATCCAACCGCCGACGTCATGAAATACCCTTCGCCCTTGGTACATATCGGGCTGGTCGAAGAATGTGAGCATGCGCTCTTTGATGAGTTCAAGTTTTAGAAACTGATCATTGTCCTTTACGATCTCGTCTATGTGGCGGCGCTCCTCTTCGGTTCGTCTTGAATCTTTTTTTAAGAAGATAAAGCGATACTTGCCTCGCGTGAGCTCACTTAAGTTGGAATTTTTTCTGAACTCTTCATGCAGGATTTTGCGCTGTTCGTTGAGGGCTTTTTCAAAGTTCTGCATCACGTGAAATCGGTCCCAAACGAGAGTTGCGCCGGGGCAATGCTTTCTCACAGACCTGGCGTAATCGTCGTGCTGATCGGCAGCGACTACCGTTATTTTTCTGCATGCCGTTTTGCCGATGATCGTAAAGAACGCGTCAAGTGAGGCCTCGTCCCGTCCTTCCGTGACCCAAATCACTTTTCTCGTGTCGAGGTCAGTGATCACCGTAAAAAATCGCGCATTGCGATTCTCGCCGGGATGCTTAGGTTTCTTTCTGGCATAGACTTCATCCACCGATATTCGGGTAATGGGCGGAATCTTGTAGCACGAGATCATTTTCTGCATCCTGGCCAGATCGAGTCGCCAGGTCGTCGTCTCGTCAAGATTTACCAGTTCTGCTACTCGCGAAACCGCGGCGATCTCACAGAGGCGCCCGAGCCACCACGCGTAGTCCTGAGTCAGATGTGGAGTCTCTGTCGAGACCAGGGTGATCCGCTCAGCACGGGCCTTTTTACACTTGGGGCAATCGCCTTTTTCTCGCCAGAGAAAGATGAAAACACGAATCCCCATGATGGGAAGTCCTTCGAGTCTCATGCGGTGCTTGCCGCGACGCGCCTGAAGCGGACTGCCGCAGCGATAGCACTCAATGGGCTTCTCGGGGATGCGACTGAGGTGAATCTCTATCCGCCCGTCTTGGAGAAACTCCTTAAAATCGGCGATCTCGAAGTTTGAATTTTCGACATAGGCTTTTGCAAAACGCGGAAGTACACTTCTCATCCGTGGGAGTGCTCCTCTTTTTTTGACAGTTTTTTTGGGCAACAGAAAACCTATCGCAGAAGAACGAGCATTCCCATGTTTTCAAAAAGTCAAATCACCCCACGCATCCCCCTGTGTCAGCTCCTCTCAAATCTTCCCTGTTTGAGCTCATCCGCACTTTTTTGAGGGAGATTCATCGATCGCGACTCTTCAACTCAGATCAAAGAGCGTTAGGGAGTAGTAGTGAAGCAGGTCACACACTGAGTCCATCCGCCACTGCCGTAGCCAGCACATGCGTAAGTTTTGCAGCAATACGTAGGTTTGTCAGGCGATCAAACATTCTGATGCCCAAACCGTCGCTTCCGCAGGGCGAGCCTGCCTCGCCGCTCCCCGCAGCGCTTCCTCCGCCAGTTCCTCCTCCACAGCCGTTGTCGGTGATCTCAGATTTTTAAATGAGATGGCGGCGATTTTCAGCGTGTTGAGTACCGGCGTGCTGCCTGTCTGTGTCGTGATCAAGAGTTGTGCTGAGGTGCTGACAGTGCGGTGGAGTTGATCGTGGTGTTGTTGCCTGAGGCGTTGATGGTATTGCCCGAGAGTTCTCCGGTGCATACGGATCCGTCGGCAAGATTGAGCAGATCTTCGCCGTATGTTGATGCGCTGGGAATGCTTGTCAAGAAAACGGCTGAAGAAGCTTACTTGAGAGCGCTAGCACCGTTCCGGCGCGCCCCATCCCAGGAGCGGAATCACTCGGAGGCCGAGCGCCTTTGCTTTTCGCGTAAGCAATCCCGCCGCCTCAAAAATGTTTTTGATGAAGTACTGTTCGACATTTCTGAGATCACGCCCCCAAGTCACGATGCGAGAGTAGGCGAGTCCATCCCAAAAATTTCCGGGCGAACCCTTAATCGCGCCGGTAACCAGCGCGGCGATCACGCCCGCAAGCTCACGCAAAAATCTCTGAAACGCCGAGCGGGTATGGGTTTTTACGAGCAAATGCAGGTGATTTCCGACGTTAGCAAAACGGTAGATCCGTACGCCGTGTCGTGCGGCGATTTCGTGCGTACGTTTATCTACGTGGTGGCGATTTCTAGGATGCAACATCGAGAGTGTGCCGCGAGCAATCGATGATCGCAGAACGATGTGCATCGGGCATTTGGGGTCGATAGCGCGCGCGGTTTTGCGCTTGCCCGCGCGAATTGAGCCGCCGTGTTCGCGGGCGCGTGTGTGGGAGGTACTCGGAAGGAACGAAAGCTGTTTGGATCGCACGGGCGAGGTTTACTGGTTTTGTTCAGCTATTTCAACGGAATAGAGCCGGGGCAATGGGTTTTTTCATGAACTCACGAGTCCTGCGGGCCGGTGATGATAGCTGGCTGAACGGCGTTTCTACTTAGGGTAGTGCAGCCTCAAGAGTCCTGGGAGGGCGGCCAGATGGTCCGTGAAAGTTTTGCAAACTCGTGCTTGAATCTCGGGCCTGATCGAGCCACAACAGTTAAGCATCCGAAATTTCGCAAAGGAGTGAGCCGTTGATTGAATCCGGGCAGTCGTCAGTTCTGTTGATCGGTTATGTCTGGCCGGAGCCGTGGTCATCGGCCGCGGGTATCCGGCAATGGAACCTGATCCGGATTTTTGAACGTGCCGGCTGGAGGATTCATTTTTCGTCTCCATCCAAAACAAACGAGGCACGCAAGGAAATTGAGACTGCGGGCATCGCGACCAGCGAGATTCCGGCCAATGACCCCAGGTTTGATGAGCTGCTCAAAGAGTTTCGCCCGGACGTTGTAGTCTTTGATCGTTTCATCATCGAAGAACAATTTGGTTGGCGCGTGGCCGAGGTCTGCCCTGATGCTTTGCGGGTGGTGGACACACAGGACCTTCATTCACTGAGGCGCGCCCGCGAGGCGGCGATTTCAAAAGGCGCACCTCTCGAGGATGTCTTTGAAGCACGAGTGGAGTTGCATACGGAGGACTCACTCCGAGAGATCGCTTCGATTTATCGCTCGGACCTTTCATGGGTACTCTCTGATTTTGAACAAAAACTTTTGCTGGAGCGTTTTCAGGTGCCTTCGGATTTACTGAGCGTTTCTCGGTTTTGTTACGCCCAAGAGGCGAGGGAGCCGGGATACGTGTTTCGTAGACACGATTTAGACGGTCCGGCGGCATCGGAGTTTGGAGCCCGCGAACACTTCGTGATGATCGGAAATTTTCGGCACGCTCCCAATGCGGATGCCGTGCTTTGGTTGAAAAATGAGATCTGGCCCAGGATTCGGGCCAAGCTCCCCGAGGCTCAAGTTCATATTTACGGGGCATATCCGCCCAAGGAAATGATGAAGCTCGAGTCCGTAAAAGACGGCTTCTTGATGAAAGGCCATGCGGATGACTCGGTCGAGACGCTCGCGCGTTACCGTGTGAACCTCGCTCCTCTGCGTTTCGGCGCGGGCATCAAAGGAAAAATTGCCGACGGTTGGGCGGCAGGCACTCCAGTGGTGACGACTCCGATCGGAGCCGAGGGGATGGGATTTTTAGGGACTGCCGAGTGGGGAGGTCTTGTGGGTTCGAGTGTGCTTGAAGTGAGCGAACTCGCGTGCAAGCTCTATTTGGATCGTGAAGTGTGGACGCGCGCGGCGGAGCGGGGCACTCGTATTTTCGAAGATCTTTTTAGTTTTGAAAAAAATTCTGAAAAATTATTGGGGGATGTTGATCAAGCCCGACTAAAAATGCGGTCGCGCCGACGCGATAATTTCGTCGGCGCGATGCTGAACCATCATTTACACAAGAGTACTCAATACTTTTCACGTTGGATCGAACTCAAAAACCGTTCAAAGTAAATTACTGGCACTCATGAACCTGGTTGTTTCGGTCCATGCAGCGGGTGATCTGAAATCGGCTCACACTGAGGCTCCAGCAGTTGGCCGATGAGTCAGTGATTGCAAAACCGATTCGCAAGGTGCCACTGCGCGCGATACGTTGAGTAACTCCCGGCGTGAGCGAGATGATTTCGACTCCGTCGCTTGCACGAAGCAGGTTCGAGGCGTTTCCATCTGGAAACCAGTTTCCGAGGTCGCAATGGTCGTATTTGGCGCTGCCCTCAAACAAAATCTTGTCTCCAGCCATCACGGATTGGCTCATAAAAGAGCGCGGATCATTGACGCTGTTGAGGAGCGGAATGCCTGCCCCGGCTGCCGGAGTGGGCATCGCGATTTGCGATGTAGTCTTACAAACGGTGGTGTTATCGGCGGTACCGAGTTGGCCACCGTGATAGGCGCACGCGTTTTCAAAAGTCATATTGGTCGAGACGCAGTTCGTGCCGTAAGCGCCAAAGTTGTACGTGCCTGGAGGGCACTGGCTCATGATTCCGTTTGCGCCCAAGGCGGGTAGGAGGGGTGACGAGTCGCTGCCGCCGCAAGCGGTAAGCGCCATCGCCATCGGGAGGGCTAGGGTCAAGAAAGCTTTGTGGGTGAGGCTCATTTTCTTGGTCATAATTAAAAAACCTTTCACCCGGCTATTCTTCATGATGCGTGCCAGTGCTGCGTTTTATCCCACACAAGAGTTTGTGATTTAATAAATAGCCAGTATTTACTGATATTTGAGTCTTAAAAAGGGGATTCCGGATGAGGGCGCGGGAGCGCTCAATCGAGAGCGCCAGGGTGTCTAAAAAATGGGCAGCTGAAAAGTAAGAGTGAGAAAGATTTCTCTATTTGCGAGCGCTAAAAAGCCAAGGCCGCCCACCCTGCCCCTACAAAATAGGGCAGAATGAGCGGCCTCGTTGATTGCTAAGTGTTCTACGTCTAGGCGGCCTGAGGGGCCGCTTCAGCTTTCGCGAGTTCAAGAACCGCCGGGTCGGTCATCAAAGCTTCTTTGGAGAGAGCTTTGACAATGTCGACGAGGATGATCA
>CAMBEX010000178.1 GCA_945865865.1 Bdellovibrio sp. ZAP7 | reverse complement strand
AAGAATTTCAGATGAGCTTCCCTGTGCGTTTGTTGCTGTAACCGTGTAATTTTGCTCTGCACGAACCACTGTCGGTGTACCAGACAATGCGCAATCACTTGCAGCAAGAATGAGTCCGCCAGGAAGTGATGGCGCCACACTACAACCCGCCATCGCCCCACCGCTGTTCGTAGGCGTCACGCTCGCGATCGCAGTACCCTTCGTATAAGTGTATGAAGTACTTGCAGGCAGATAACTCAGGACCGGCGCCTGAAGTGCCGCAACAACCGTGATATTTACACCTGAGATGTCGCTTCCAATCAGGTTCGTTGCCGTCACCGTATAATTGGCTGCTCCAGCAACCGCAGTCGGCGTTCCGCTCAACTCGCAAGTCGCAGCATTTATCGCCAATCCAGCAGGAAGCGCTGGACTCACCGTACAAGTACCCAGCACTCCGCCTGAGCTAGCAGGCGCAAAAGCCGCAATCGCTTGGCCGACGGTAAAACCTCGGTCGCCGCCAGAAAAGGCAATCACAGGATCAGACTGAACCGTAAAGGTAACTGCCGCTGATCCACTACCTCCCGAGTTCGTAGCAACGACCGTGTACGTCGCACTCGCAACATCAGCCTGAGGCGTACCACTTAGTACACATTGACTATTTAAATTAAGCCCGGCCGGAAGCGCTGGTGTCACCGCGCATGAAACAATCGCGCCACCTGAGTTCGAAGGTGTCTTGGTCGGAAACACCATCCCTTTTTCATAAGCAGCAAGGATTCCAGAATACGAAATCCCCGGCGCAACTGCGCTGACTGTGATCGAAACCACCGCAGATCCAGAACCGCCAATTCCAACGGCGGTAACCGTATAGCTTGCAACGGATCGCGCACTACTCGGAGTTCCGCTGATCCGGCAAGCACTTGAAAGCGTGAGTCCAGCCGGAAGCGCGGGACTCGCTGTACAACTATCGATCGCCCCCCCGCTGTTTGTAGCACTAGCTGCCGACATCGCTGTACCTGCCGTCAGACTCAAACTATCGGGTGAATACGAAATCGCGGGGGCTTCGGGCAGCTCCTCAATCGTGATGTTCACCGTCGCATCCGAATTTCCAGCCGTGTTGGTGGCACGAACCCCATGCTGACTCGTGGCTGCGATGCCCGTTGGCGTACCGGTGATCACGCATTGGCTCGAGAGACTGAGCCCCGTCGGAAGCGCCGGAAACACCGCGCACGATAAAATCGTCCCACCTGAGTTAGTCGCGGTGAGCGACCCTACCGAGATCGTCCTAGTAAACGTAAACGGATTGTCGGCATACGCAATCTGAGGCCTCACTTCAGTCACCTGAATCGTTAATCTTTGAGTAGCGTCGCCTGCCGGATTGGTTGCGGTGATCGTATAGATTTTGCCCGATGATGAGATCGCCGGAGTCCCTGTAATGTCACAAGTAGTCGAACTCAAACTCAACCCACTGGGGAGTGCTGGCGAAATCGCGCACGAGGCAATCGCGCCCCCCGTACTCGTTGCCGTCACCGGAGTGATGGCCGTACGATTCGCAAAAATATACGTAAGGCTCGGATACGAAAAAACAGGAGGTGCTTCGTTGACTAGGATCGAGATCGTCGCACTCGAAGATCCCGCAGTATTGGTGGCCGTGACCGTGTAGTTGGTCGACCCCGAAAACTGCGATGGAGTCCCACTGATTTCGCACATACCGGATAACGTCAGTCCGGCCGGAAGAGGCGGGCTAGCAGTACAAGTATCCGGCAACCAACCACTCATCGCCGGAGAAACCGGGCTCATCTGCCGTGCCTGAACCAGAGTTAAAGATGACGGTGAAAAGCTCAGAGAAGGCGTGTTGTCTCTGACGTAAAGCCTGATGACCGCATCATCCGTTCCGCCGTTATTAGTAGCCGTCAAAGTATAGAGCGTGGACGCACTGGTCGCAGTCGGTGTTCCGCTAATTTCACAGGTTTCACTGAGCGCGAGGCCAGCCGAAAGATCTGGACTGATGGCACATGACATTGGCGCGCCCGAACCATCGGCCCTCGTCGGGGTTTGTTGAGTCTCTAATCCGCGATACAAAGTAACGGTTTGAAATCCGCTCGAAAACGAAATGCTGGGCGAATGGTCGACCACCGCAAGCGTCAATGCCGCCTGTGCATCGCCTCCTGAGTTTCTCGCAGTGATTGTAAATTCGGTACTCACGACAGCTCGCGTCGGTGTGCCCGAAAGTACACAACCCGCCGAAAGTGTTAATCCGGTCGGCAGAGCTGGAGATACGCTGCAGGAAATTAAAGCGCCTCCCCCGAGCTGGGGAATGAGCGAAGTAATTGCTACGCCAATATCGAAACCAAATTCAGTCAAATCCCCATACGAGAGCGTAGGAGCCTCATCCACGATCGTGATCGAGATTCGCGTGTAATTCGAACCCTGAGGATTGCGAGCAATGATCCGATAAAAAAACGGACCTCCCACGGTTACAGGAGTCCCAGCAATCATTCCGGTAGCAGGATCAAACTCCAGTCCCTCCGGAAGAAAGGGCGGATCGAGCGAAAAAGTTCCCGAAGCACCCAGGAACGAAGCGTGATTTTCGGCAATAGCAGTCCCCACGGGATACACCGCCTCAGTCACCTCGTACTGAAGCGACGACGGAGCGCTCTGCGACTTAGTCGCATCCGTGTCGTTCAATCCGCTGCAACCAAGAAATGTAACTGCCCAAATAGCAGCACAGGTGATGGCGCAAACGTTCCGCAATCGAAACAAACTCAACTCCTCGTGAAAATGTAAAAAGCCTCGAAATATCCTTAAGTTTGATCGGTAGAATGCCCTCCAAACTCAATCATCTCAGAGCAATTCGAACTCGAAAATGTGTCGACGGTGACACAGGGCCAAGTCAAAAAATCGTCATTTTCCGGCAATATAGGGTGCAATGGCGCCCTAGCTATATTGTTGTCTTTTTTTGTCAACTATTTACTAGGGAATCCGACAAGTACCCCGTAGACTTAAGAACAAGGGCCTCGGCCTGTTGTACGTTTCTGAATCGAGGAGGAATTATGCGAGTCAAATCGCATCTCGGCATTTCCGTCAAATTAGCCGCAGCTTCATTGACTGCCCTACTCGCATTTCCTGGTTGCGGAGGGGCTGTCTCCTCGCAGAGCGCTAGTGGCACCACTCCTTTGACCAACGCTGAAATCCTGAGTCCGCTCTTGGCTGGGCCATTCGCAGATCTCGATATCGAAAATTTAGAAGCTAATATTCTGACTTCTCAAATCAGCAGCGAGCTTGTGGGCGGAATCGATGCCTCCACGTTTACGCTTTCTAGCCCCCTCACCGTTAAAACTCTGACACTTGATGCTGACCTCGCCGCGCAAGCGAGCGGGCCGACAGCGGTCTTCATCGTGGCCGATAAAATTGAAGTTGGGGATGTGAACAAAAAAATCAGCGCGAACGGCCAAAACGGAACCATGGGAATTGACACGCCTTTCTCAAGTCGAGCGGGAGGAGGAGGCGGAAAAGGCGGCAGCGGAGGAGGCGGTGGCGGAGGATTTGGTCTGGCAGCCGGTGGGGCTGGTGGTATCGGTACTGACGGTTCGATCGGTGGCATTGGCCTGGCCCCAAATGCTGCTTCGATAGGAGCCGGCACGGTAAGTACCTATCTTGAGTCATCCACATTTTTTACCGAAATTTTGGGCGGCACCGGGGGAACCGGTGCGAGCGGAGCTACGGGAACCTTATCTCAAAGCGAAATAGATCAGCAGTTCACGATCACATCGTCTGTTTTCGGATCTGGGGGATCCATGGCTAGTGGGGTTGCTGGTTCAGGCGGCGGTGGCGGAGGCGGAGGCGGAGCATTTTTTCAGCGTGAATCAACAGAAGGCTTAGGCATCTCCACCCGAGGTTATGGAGGCGGAGGCGGAGGCGGAGGCGGCCTCATCGTGATCACAGCCAACGAAATTACTGGAACTGGAGTCCTAACCCTCGAGACCAAAGGTGGCGCGGGAGCTAGCGCTCTCAATTTAGGCGGCGCAGGTGGCGGTGGCGGAGGCGGCGTGGTCTATGTCGTCCTCAAAAAACACACTGCGGGACAATTGGTTCTCTCAGTTCCTGGCGGAGTTCAAGGCGGCGCGGGTGCAGTGGCGGGAACCGCGGGAACGTTAAAACTTTTTCAACTTAATGCTGACGGATCAACCTTAGAAAAGACAGTCGCCGACAGCTGGTAAGCCATTCAAAACGACCGACCCACAAACCGGCAGCGAGCACTTCCCTGCGCGCCGACACCCGCGTGTATCACCCCCAATACCCTATTTTTTTGGTTGACCATTCGCCAAGCGTCGAGCTAGTCTTCGACGCATATGCGAAAACTGAGAGAACTCCTTAAAAAGATTCTGAAATCTAACTCGCGCCTGGCTCTCGCCTAACGCAAATTCCGCGTCCGACCCGCCCCGAACACGACTCTCCCCCTGCCCAAACCGGAGTCAGAGCCTCCAGTTTTCCAAGCCTCAAGTCGCAAGCCTGATCAAACGTGAATCCACGTCAAAAACCATCGCCGTACAATCCTGCGGCGGAAGGTCGTTCTCTGGATTTAGCCCCTTCTTTGCGTGAAACGTAAACTCGTTGATGAGGTCCGCCGCCTCACGGGCGCGAAACTGATTGAGCAGCGAAAGCGCATGATCCTCGCCCCCCGCGATCTCAATAAATCCATCCGACAAAACCACGAGCCGATCATCGGGCACGAGATGGACCTTCACCTCCGAAATCTGTGCCCGCCCCACCGAAAAGCGAGACGCCTGGGACATCGCCCCGCCCTGCGACGGCAACATCTCAAACTCCCCACCTTTGGCAGCCCGAAACGCGCGCGAATCTCCGAGGTTCAGGTACCTGAGCGAATAATCTTTGCGCGAAACCATTCCATAAAAAAGCGAAAGCCGGTCTTGCTCCCCCAGCGGCAGCAACAGCTCCTCGTAAACTCTTCGAACCGTTTCTTGAACCGAACCCACTTGCTCCACTGAAAGTTTTGCCGTCACGCGCATGAGCGCCGAGAGTACCGCGCTCGAAAGCCCGTAACTCGACGAATCCGACAACACGATCGCAAGCTGCGAACCATCTCTCGATTCCGCAAGATCCAA
>CAMBEX010000177.1 GCA_945865865.1 Bdellovibrio sp. ZAP7 | reverse complement strand
AAGCTGCCCCTATATTTGGCATGAAGTCGTGGCTAAAGAGCTGAGAGAGATTCTTCCCAAAGCGGTGAATGAATCCTCGCGCGCCGTGGAATGGCTCTATGAACGAGAGGGTTTTGAGATCCGTGAGCGCATCGAACACCTGCCCTGGCTCTTTTACAAACACTTCAGACAGCTCGAGATCTACTCAGTGCACCTGTTTGTCGGTGTCCTAAAGGCCTGAGGACGCATATCCGCGACTTGAGGTTTGGGGGGCGCATCTTTTGACGCATTGTGCAAATAATCCACAATACTTGTAGAAACCATGCTACCCACCGATTCCAATGAAAAACTTCACAGATCTAGACCTCAGTGCCCCGATTTTACGCGCCATCCAAGAGCTGGGATATGAAACCCCAAGCCCGATTCAGGCCGAGGCTCTGCCCATTTTACTTGCAGAACCTACTGACTTTTTAGGCCTGGCCGCGACCGGAACGGGAAAAACGGCGGCTTTCGCGATCCCGATGCTGGAAAAAATCGATCACAACAAGCGCGGAATTCAGGCACTCGTTCTTTGCCCTACCCGTGAACTAGCAATCCAGGTCGCAGGACAGATTCAGCTCATCGGTAAGTACAAAGGAATTAAAGCGCTCCCAGTTTACGGCGGCGCCGGTTACGGCGATCAGTTGCGTGGACTCAGACAGGGCGTTCCGATTGTAGTGGGCACTCCAGGCCGACTCGTGGACCACATGGAAAGAGGGACCATCTCCCTTGAAAACGTGGAGACCGTGGTGCTCGACGAAGCCGACGAGATGATCTCGATGGGCTTCAAAGAGTCTCTCGAATATATTTTGGGAACGATTCCACCCGGAGTCAGCAATACTTGGCTTTTTTCTGCGACCATGGGGCGTGAAGTTCGCGGAGTGGCCGATCAGTATCTGACTAACCCCAAGCAGGTTCAGATCAATCGCACCGAGATGTTGCCGAGCACGGTCGAGCAATTTTATTACCCGACCCAAGAAGGCAATAAGCCCGAAATTCTCTGTCGCTTGATCGACGGCGCGGATGATTTTTACGGACTTGTTTTCTTTCAGACCAAGGCGCTCGTGGATGAGGTCAATCAGCTCCTCAAGAGTCGCGGTTACAACTCGGATTGCCTCCATGGCGACATGGATCAAACCGCGCGGGATCGCGTGATGCGGGCGTTTCGTGAACGCAGGGTCAACGTTCTTCTTTGTACCGATGTTGCTTCACGTGGACTCGATGTCAAAGACGTCACTCACGTGATCAACTATTCGATTCCCCGAGAGTTGGATAACTATGTTCATCGAATCGGCCGCACCGCACGCATCGGTAAGTCGGGCGTCGCGATGAGTTTGGTCACGCCTTCGCACCGAGTCCTCTTGGGTCGTATCGAACGAATGACCAAGACCAAGATTCGCGAAGCCAAGGTGCCCACGCAAAAAGAAATCAGCCTCAAAAAGGTCGCAAGACTTTTGCCTGAATTTCAGGGCGCTGATATGCACGCACGCGCACTTGAGCTTTTGGGTGACGAGTGGAAGCAGGCACTGGCTGAGATGCAGCCGCAAGAGGTCGCAAGCCGATTTTTGAGTCTCATGCATCCGGAGCTTTTTTCCGGTAACCCCGACAAGGGCAAAGTGCTTCGGACCGAAAATATTCCGTCTGGCCTTCTTTTTCAAAAGCCTAAGGCTTCGGCAGCTAAGCCTGCTTCAGCTTCGAGGGCGAGTGCTCCGGAGAAGAGTTTTGACAGACCCAGTGACGTGAGCGTTGAAGCAGGTGCTGGCGCAATCGTCAAATCTGCCGACGCGCGCTCGGGATTTGGAAAGAAGTATAAGAAAGAATTTGGATTTAAGGGCGGGTTTGGCAGGTCCAACGACCGGCGCTCAGGACCAGAAACAGAAAAGGGCGAATTTAAGCGAGCCCCAAAAGGTGAGTTCAAGCGGGAAATTAAGCCCGACGGAGATTTGCCAAAAAAGTTTGGCAAGAGTCGCGACAAAGACCTGGGTGGAAGCAAGCCCCTTATTGAGTTTGACGCAGCTGCAATGCCAAAAGCTGGGTCCGACCTCGGCGGAAGCGGTTACCCAAAAAAGAAAGCCAAAAAAGGCTTTTGGAATCACGTCGGCTAGTCAATATTGACGCCGGTGCGACACCAAAAGTTGGGCCCGACTAGAGTCGGGCCAGGCCGATAGCCTTCATCGCGCGCAGGTAAATGTAGCCGATATCAAATTCGTACCAGCGATGGCTGAACGAAGCCGAACGCGGATAGCGGTGATGGTTGTTGTGGTCAAGTTCGCCGCAAATGATCCAATTGAGCGGAAGTAAAAAGCCCAGATTGCGACTGTTGTCCGTGGTTTTGTAGTTTTTGTACCCAAACCAGTGCGCAAGAGCGTTGACTCCGCCCACTGCGAACACGGGTGACACCATAAAGTTCATCACGCTCAACGTGGCTCCCCACGCGGGTCCAAACAAAAGCATATTGGCAAACGTGAGAAGTGTCGGGCCCGTCATTAAATGCGTGCCGAAAAAATGTTCGAGACGATTTTCAGGGAGTTTAGCCCGAATCTTGAGAACTTCGGGATGGGCTTTCGCGCGCGAATAGTCAACCACTCCCAAGGCGAGGGCCCTAAGAAAACCGTTCTGAATCGGGCTGTGCGGATCTTTTTCCTGATCCGAGTGGGCGTGATGATAAATGTGAACAGAAACCCAGTCGAGCTTCGACATACTGGTAAAAGCCCAAAGCCAAGCTTGCATGAAGCTGTCGACTAGGATGTTTATTTTGACTGCTTGATGCGTGTGCTGCCGGTGAAAGCTCAAACTCATCGCGGTGATCGTGATGTGCCCAACGATCACGAAGTAGAGGAGCTGCACCAAAAAACTGTGCTCTGTCATGAATGGAAACCACGAGCTGCCCCAGGTCGAAGCGCCAATCAATCCGGTCTGGCCCGCAAGTGCGCCCACCGCAAAATACGCCGCCACGAAAAGCGCGCCTAAAAATGCGACAAAGCCCCAAGTCTTGAGTTGTTTTGGCATAATGAGAGGTCCTTTAAAGGCAACTATGCCAGAAAAGTGACTTTTCTCTTGTAAGAGCTTTGTAAGTAGCGGGTCGCTCAGGGCTCAGTGAGCCAGCGCGCGGCTTCGGGCGCATCTTGAAAGGGGAACTGGACCCGACGCTTCAAGTTCTGTGTCCGTTCAGGTGGCCTTAGTTTTTTTCAAAAATGGTCATAAATCCCAGGTAAAACGGCCTCTGGATGATCTCCCTTTTTGAGAACGACGCCGGGAGCTTCGGCCGTGTCAAAAACAATTGGGATCGAGCCTTGGGTGACATAGATCATCACATGCAGGTGAGGTTCGGTACTAAAACCCGTTGAACCTGATTTTGCCAACTGATCTCCGGTTCTGACTCTCATCCCGCGAGTTACCAGCGAACTCGTGGGTGCCAGATGAGCGTATTCGCCAAAAGTTCCGTCGTCGTGTTCGATCAGGATTCGATTCGCATCCATGAGAAATTTGTCTGAAGGACCTCCCTGCGTGTGTTGGTCTTCAACAAGTAGCACGACCCCGGCTCGCATCGCGCGCACGGGTGTTCCTTCGGGCATTTTAAAATCGATAGCGTTCCACTGTTCACCTTGATGCGAAAAACTTCCGCCCGGACCTTGGAGCACCTCAAAGCTCCTGCCGATTTCAAACGGCAGAGAGTTGCTCACGGGGAGAGCGGCGATCGGCGGACCCCCAGTCACCTCGTTGAAAATAGAAAGCAGCGCTTGGCGAAAGGGGTAGGTTTTTTTCGGATATTCGAGCCAGAGGGATTGAATGTGCCGACCCCCTGCCGCAAAAATCCATCGTTTGGGTTTTGGGAGCGAGTCATAGAGTTCGCGCCCCAGGCTGGGATCTATCGAGATGTCATGAGTCCCATGGAGGACGACATACGGAAAGGGCGAACTCTCAGAGAGTTGATCGGCGGAGGGCGCCCGGTCATCCGAGAGTAGGAGTTGGCCGAGCCACTGAAATGGCCAGGTGATCCAGAAGCGCGACAGCAAACTTTGTCCGGCATCTTGGTAAGAAGCAAAGGTCGAGTCCAGTACGACGAGCCGAACGGGTGTGATCCGTTCTGTCGTGCTCTCAGCGCGAATTTCCTGAAGTGAGCGAAGTAATACTGCGCCACCGAGTGACTGTCCCATGAGGATGAGAGGCTGCTTGCGTGAGAGCGCCCACGTGATTATTTTTTTACCGTCCTCAACCGTGTTTTGAGGTGACGGCTTTCCCGGGGTTTTTCCGTACCCTCGGTAATCAAAAATTAAATACTCAAACCCCTGAGCGGGAAGCCACGAGAGATTTGAAAAGTGTGATGTGAGGTTTTCGCCGTTGCCATGAAAGAGAACGACGAGTGCCCGCGATTTTTTTTGGTTTGCCGGAAAGTGCCAGGCGTGAAGCCCGTCGATCCAAAGGTCATTGGGCTCAAGTCCAAATGATTGGGGTGAGTAGTGAATGTGGTGAGTCGGATGATAGAGCGCGCTCGAACAGCCCGAGGTCCATGATCCCAGCAGAATTAAAAGAAGTAGGAAACAGCGGTTTGCCATGTCGTGATTTCCTGACCGCGTTGTAGTGATGCGCCGACACCCCAGGCTGGGGTGAGGCTCCACCTTCCTTCAATCAAACCCTCAGTGAGAAAGCGCCTGTCACGGGTTGAGGACTCCAACAAAAACAGATTTCGACTCAAGGTCGCAAGCCACGCGAGGCGGTCACCCCATCGTCCGTGGATTCCAAACTCTAACCCTACGGCGGGCTTGAAAAGGGCACCTTGAAGCGAGGGACCGGTGACCAGCCTGACTCCCGAAAGTCCAAACACACGGAGTGACGAAATCGGAAGAGTCCAGCCTCCCGCCACTTCAAATTGTCCGGCCAGACAGCTCGTGTCTCCTGATTTGCAAATGAGGTGTCGCTCCTGTCGTAAACCGAGGCCCACTTTCCAGCTCGGACTAAAAACAACGTCAGATACGGGGGTGAGAGATTGCGCCCGAAAGAGTGCGAATTCCTCGATACTGAGACGCGGCGCTTGATCGGGACGATCTCGCTCAGCGCGAAGGCGTACGTTGATGAACTCAAGGCGCGCCGAATCCGGATACCCTGTGGGTGGATCCAAGAGGTCCTGAAGCGCGGG
>CAMBEX010000176.1 GCA_945865865.1 Bdellovibrio sp. ZAP7 | reverse complement strand
GTATGTTGGAAAAAACACGTTTGCGATGACCGCCGTGATTACGGTCGAAAATTTCATGATCGGCCTGGGCGTGGCCGCAATCTCAGGCTTCATGATGTCGGTCTGCAATCGACAATTTACGGCAACCCAGTTTGCACTGCTTTCAAGTCTCACTGCTGTTTCGCGGGTCGTCTTAGTTTCTCAAGCAGGGGTGCTTGCCGAAAAACTTGGCTGGCAGGGTTACTTTATTTTTTCCGTGCTGCTTGCGGTTCCGGGGCTCTTGCTTCTCACCCGGTACGATCACTGGCAGTCCCTGAAGCAAAGAGCTCTCGGTTTGAGAGAGTTCTTCCAGGGCGCGTGTTTTGTGTTGGGTCTGATGGCGATAGCATCCGAACCGATTTGGAACTGGCTCGGGCAAAAACAACATGCCCCGTTGGTGGCACAGCTCGGTGCCGCAGGAGTGGGAGTCGCAATCGTAATCGGGTTTTTACCCACGCGCTCCCGACAGTCTGCTTAACCAAAAACGGTTAGTGGGTGGTTTCTTCCCGAAACAACTCCTCAGGAAAATCAGGAATTCCGTAAACTGAAAGTGCGCGATCAAAGTGGCGAAACGTCCCCTGATTGTCATCCAGGAGTTTTCGTCCTGGGCACAAAATGGGTTCATTTGGAAAGGGCTCACTCTCGCCCTTCAACAGATCTGGCAGGCACTTTTCCCTGACCTCTTTCAAAACTAATTCAAAGTGATCCAAGTCGCGCTGATCCGTGAGCTCGAGCTCCGCAACGCCCTCTGGCTGGTATCGGTAGAATCGGGGAACCTCTGTGGACCAAAGCATCGGCGGAGAGTAGCGAGGCTTGAGGTCGGGGCTGGTGTGCCCAATTTTATGGTGGGCCACACTGGCGTTGAGATCCACGACTTCTCCAAATTGCGTGGCCACCCAAAAATGAATATTACCGCCCCAGCATCCTGCCCAGAGAACGGATTGATTTTCGAGAACTTCAGTCCACGCGGCTCTCCCATACATGATCTGAGATTGGATTCCGTGAAGCTTGAGGCCCTCGACACAAGCGGCTGCCACCATGAGTGGAACCTCGACGCGATCTCCGGCGATTCGGTCCACGACTTTCGTGACGATCCGAGAAACGTTTGCGATGACGTCCAGAGGTGTCTGAGTCAGGGTAGTGTTCATACAGAAAGTGAGAGAATTTGAGTTCCGCGCGCGATGAGCTCCTGAGTCTGGGGCGAGCGCTTGGAAAGCTGAGTGAGTTCGTTTCGAACAGGTTCCTCCCATGGGGCCATGAGGTTCAAGGTCCGATTGAGTTCGAGAAGCTCAAGGCGTAGCAACCAGTCGTCAGGGTGCTGTGCGTTCAGCCTGACATGAACTTCGGAAAGGCCCGCCTTTACGATCGAAAGCTTTGAGGGCTCTCTCTGCGCAAGCTCGCGCAGCTCCCGAACTCTTTGATAGTGTCCGTTGAGTTCCCGGTTTTCAGGGGTCAGATTTGTTTTTTGGAATGCGGGTTTTTGGGTAAGTCCGCCGGTCTCTCTCAGATAGGCGCCGCGATCTGGTGTTCCGCCAAAAACAGAAATCACCTCGGATCCGCAGGCCATGTCATAGGTTCCCCACTCGGGCCGAAATAAGATCCGCTCCCCCAGAGTGACCGTGCAACTATTAAATACCAGCACTAGAAGAAGACCCTCCTTTCGGACGAAGCCCTCGAGAATACCGACAACAACGACGCCCGATTCAAATTCGAGACGCGCCATTTTTCCAGGAGAGAACCCAAGCGCCAAGAGGTCCTGCTCGGTCAGCGCGGCAGGAGACTTTCCGAGGCCTTTGAGTTTTCCAACAGGACTCCCAAAGCCCTCTCGGTGGTAATTTGCACCGTGGCCATCGAGCTGATGATCCCGGTACGCAAGCTGCGTGGGTCCGCGAAAGCTGAGGTAGCAAGGAGCCCCGGCCTGGTCGCCCAAAAACTCGGCGAGTAATCCACCGACTTGAATGCCTGAATCCAAAACCGCAGTGGTAGGTGTTTTTGCCTGAAGCGCTTTCTCAAGTCCCGCTCGCCCACCTCGGCGAAAGGCCATGGTTTGAGCAAACTCCTCGAGCACGCGGGTCAAAGAAGCAAAGTCAGGAGTCACAAAAAGCTGAGGTTGTGGCCGCGTAATGTCGTAGTCGGTTTCGATGCAGTCAATTGAGAAGGGCGTTTTTTGAACCTGATCTCTCAAGCAGTGAAAGCTCTCTCCGACCGAAGAAAGAAGTCCCGCACCGTAGATCTTGGGATTATCCATCGTTCCCACCAGCCCGTACTCTACGGTCCACCAGTTCATTCGAGCTAGGAGTGCTGCTTCGCTGAGAAAATCAACCGCCGCTACTGCCTGATCAAGTCGTGTCTGAGCAGCCTGAACCTCCGCCCATGTGGAGTGCGGATTTTCTTTTACCTCCGAAAGATTTCGAATGGCCTCGTAGACCAACAGATCCTTGTCGGAGGAGATTGCCTTTCTTGAGACCTCTCCATAGTTACGGAGGTAGTCCGCATATTCGGGATCGGCAATAATGGGGGCATGGCCGGCTGCCTCATGAACGATGTCTGGAGCTGGAGTGTAAGCCAAGTGATCCAGACTTCGCATATCGCAGGCGACAGGCAGGATTCCAAGCGATTGAAACTCCATGAACGCGGCCGGAGGAATAAAGCCGCTGACGGCGACCGCGCGCCAACCGAACCGCCTCAGGCATTCATCGATCTCGCTGACCAGTGGGATCCGATCGATGGAGATTCCAGTCTCCTCGAGGCCGTTCAAATATTTTTTATGGGCTGAGTGGGCAAAAAATGCCCGGGAGACCCGTAGAATGTACCGCCAGCTGGCGTGATCAATCGGGGTGTAGAGGGCCGGATCCTGCTTCACAATGAAGGGCGCGAGATGCTCCGGGATATTTTCGGTAACGGCCCATTTTCCCATAGATGTGGCCGAAGGTTAGCGCAAGCGCGCGACCTTGGCCATCTCACAATTGCGCGGTATTTCTCATGTGTTACAATTTTTTGGATGACCACAAATGCGGGAAATCCCCAGCGAGTTGAAGCCGAGCACCAGGGTCCTATTTGGAAGCATCCCTACATGGCCTATGTGTTGCTGACCGCGGTGCTCTTTGTTTTTCTTTTAGGAATGGGTTGGCTTGCGTGGTCCAACGGATGGATTCCCAACCGGAGAATTGGAAACTAAATGGAATTTAGCTGGCGCTGGATTCTTCGCATTCCTCCCGAGAAGCTGTGGCCTTATGTGGCTGACACGGACCGCTTCAATCGGTTTGCAAAATTACCGCCCGTCACCCAGAAGGAGATTCCGGGTCCTCTGCCTAAGCACCAAGTAAGCACCAGGGTCAAAGGGTTTACTCTGACCTGGGAAGAGGAGCCTTTTGAGTTTGAGCGGCCGCACGGGTTTTCAGTCAAACGAGACTTTACCAAGGGTCCGCTATCTGAGTTCAAGGTTCGGGTGCAGCTCAATAAAAATCCCGTCGGAACTGAGCTTGTTTACGAGGTGCAGGCAGTGCCGCGTTTTTGGTTTTACAAACCGCTTGTTTGGATTCAGCTTCGCGTTTTTACGCAGCGAACTCTACAGCGCGTTTTTCCGGTCATTGAAGCGGCACTCCTTCGAAACGAAGAGCCGTACCTCAAGCCACCCGTAGCGCTTGAAAAAAGTCTTTCAGGGCCCTTTGAAAAACTCATGGACGGCGTCGCAGATGCGGCGATTTTCATTAAGTACTTGCTTGAGGCCTCAGAGGAAGAGCTTTTTCGTATTCGCCCGTTTGAGGCGGCCAGAAAGATGGGAGTGGGTCGCGACCTCATGCTGACGCTTTGCCTAGAGGCCGCAAAGCGTGGAATTTTGGAGGCTCAGTGGAGCATCGTTTGCCCGCATTGTCGCGGCAGTAAGAGTGAGAGTGCCGAGCTAAAGACGCTGGATCTCAGCGGACACTGTGACTCCTGCAATGTCGACTTTGAGGGCGACTTTTCGAAGCTCACAGAAATGGTGTTTAAGATTCTGCCTCGCTGGAAAGTTCTGTCCCTCGAACAGTTTTGTGTTGGGAGTCCTAAAAAAATCGAACATGTGCAGCTTCAGTTTATCTTGGGGCCGGGCCTGAAAACCGAAAAGAGCCTGAACCTCCGTGACGGAGGTTACTGGATCAAGAGTAGCTCAGGGGGGCTTTCTGCCGCGCTCTTGGTGAGTGCGGACGGCTTGGCTCAGGGCGCACTCAAGCTGAAGGGTCAGCCGTTGAACGAGCCGTTGAATTTTTCCACGGGCGCACGATTGTTTCTCGAAAATCAGGGTCTTGAACCCGCCCTGATCACGGTTGAAGAGTGCGAGTGGATCCGGGATTTTTGTTCGGCGGCAAAAGTGGCTTCTTTTCAGAGATTTCGAGATCTCTTCGGTGCTGACGTTTTGGCTAATGGAATCGAAGTCAGCGTAAGCCAGGTCACGATTCTTTTTACGGACCTCAAGGACTCAACAGCCACCTATAATCGAATCGGCGACGCCTCGGCGTTTGGCTTGGTGCGAGATCACTTTGATGTGATCAAGCGGGTGCTTACCGAAAATCGTGGAGCCCTGGTCAAAACCATTGGTGATGCCGTGATGGCAAGTTTCCACGAACCCTTGGACGCGGTTCGAGCAGCGTTTCAGATGCACCGAGCGGTGGAAGGTCTTCGTGCTTCTGACCAAAGTCCGGTGGTACTCAAGATTGGTGTTCATACGGGCCCGGCACTTGTTGTCACTCAAAATGACGTTTTGGATTATTTTGGCGCGACCGTAAATCTCGCGGCTAGAATTCAAAACCTCGCATTGGGCGGCGATGTGATTTTGGACAAGGCCCTGGCCGCTGACCCAGAAATTCAGGCGTTTTTGGGCGACTATTCCGTGGAGCCTTTTGAGGCGGAGCTCAAGGGCTTCTCCGGCAAGCGCGAAGTTATTCGCGCGTGGGCGCCTGTACCTCAGCCTGAGTTCGAACTCGAGCCGCCTGTCGTAGAAGTGCTGCCGGATGCGGAAGCAGCAGTGGACACCGGGGCGGCCGAAACTGTTGCGCCTTCCGCAACGTAGCATCTTGGGCAAGAAACCATCGGCACGTAGTGCGGCGATTTTTGTTCTGCCTCAGTCACCGGATACTGGCAGTTGCAACAGTAGGCCGTGGGAGTTTCTTGAAGTTTAGGATCGAGTGCGACGCGATAATCAAAAACAAAGCATTC
>CAMBEX010000175.1 GCA_945865865.1 Bdellovibrio sp. ZAP7 | reverse complement strand
ATGACGACCGCGACCTCGAGCTCGAAGTCGAGTTTCTCACGCGCAAGTTTCTGAACGGCGATCGGTCCCGGACCAGTCACAGCCAGGTGGTTGGTGTAGTAATAAATGGGAAAATGGTCGAACTCCGGAATCATTGGAACGCCACGGTTTCTTCGAGCAGCCTCGACGTGCTGTCTGAACGCGTAACCGTCGCGCATCGAAAGAGGGCGTGGAATGGGAGAGAGAAGTGTGACGTGTGTGATGTCGTGAAGTGCCGACTGAGGGAGTGATTTGTCCTCAAAGGACTTGAGGATTTTCGAACACGCTGGAAGGCAATGATCTTGATCTGTGATCAGAGCGATCATGTCTTTAGGGGGCCGCGCAAGGCCGAGGGCCGCAAACCCAGCACCGATTTCGATTAGAATCCGATCGGACGCTAATAAGCCGATCTTTTGTTGCTGGGTGGAATCCGTGAAGGTGACGAGTTTCATGGATATTTTGTCGCATAGTGCGACCTCAAAGTGCCATGAAATTTGAGGTCGGTGGCGAGGAAATAAAAAAAGCCGCGCTTCCCGAGAGAAGCGCGGCTTTGCGCATAGGGAAGGCTCATGTTGTGAAACGCGAGCCTAAGATCCTATTAAAAAATTACCAATTGCGCTTGTTGGCGAAGGTTTCCTTCAAGGAGCGAGGAAAAGACCAGCGTGGCTTCTTGGTAGCTGGGCGGGCCTTGATTTCCATCTGCTCACCGGTGAAAGGATTGACGCCCTTTCCGGACTTGCGAGCTTTGACTTCCTTGCGAACGAGAGCGCCGACAACAGGAAAACGAACGCGCTCGCCGCCTGCAGCAGCCTTAGCGCCGTTGTTGAAGGAGGTTTCAATAGCGTTCTTGAGTTCAGAACGCTTGATGCGAATTTCGCCCTTACGGGTGAGGGTCGCAACCTTCATGATGCTTTCATGCAATTCGTTGATCAGAGAAAACTTGGTTTTTTTCTTAGCCATATTTTTTTAGGTCTCCTGAAGAAATGTTGTAGGAGGCTTTTTTTGGCTGTGCAACTTTTTTTTTAAAAAAATCGGGTTTTAGGCCTTTTTTTGCGCCACGTTAGTTTTCTTGAAAATTGCCTGAAATTGCGCTGGTTTTTTGTTTTGATTTAAGAGTTTGTCGACGAAGTAGAGTGAAAAAGTAAGAAAACCCGCTGGTTTTACGGGTTTTCTTTGAGGTTTTCATTGGGTTGTTGAATCGCTTAGAAATCGCTTATGCGGCGGATTTTCCTAATTCCCGCGCGCTCGTCGTGGCCTCAGTGAGGGTCGAAAATTCTTTGCTCAGGACCGCTAGAATGTCGCCAAATGAAATGATTCCCACGCATCGACCCTGCGCATTCACCACCGGGAGCCTTCGAAATTCACCGTCGCGCATCACCTGGATGCAGTCAAAAAGTCCGTCGGTTTCTTTTACGGTTCGGGGTGATCGGGTCATAACATCGCGAATTGCCCAATCCTTGAGCTGTACTTGATCAGCAATGCATCGAACCACGATGTCGCGGTCGGTGATGATTCCGATGGGCCTCTGGTTTTCAATGACTACGACCGAGCCGACGTTGTGTTGTTTCATGAGTTGCGCAACTTCAAATAGGGTTGCATTGGGTTCGGTCGAGACCAGATTGAAATTGATCAAATTTTTCAGCATTTGAGTTCTCCTGTTGAGCTGGAAAGGGGTTTCAGCTTGATCAAACTGCACAGGGTGGGCCGAGTGTGTGGGGCGGTTGGGTTGGACCGGAAGGAAAAGTTTGGCGGATCTTAAAAAAAGACTATTAAATCAAAGCATTATGGCTGGTGCAGGAAGCGGCTAGAAGAGGGTTTTGGAGGAATAGAAATAGTTGACTAAAACACTCAAAATACCGATCCTATAAAGGTAGCCTGCTCGAGGGGATCGAGCGGTTTTTGTCAGACTTTTGCCGGATTTTTGAGGGACGTGTGCTCGAGCCAAGTTTTGCTCACCGCCGATTTATTTTAAGAAGACTTTTTTTTGCAATGGTCATTGCGACAGTTGCAGCATCGGTGCAGGGGTGCGCGCGCGCGAAAAACGTGATCTCGCTCAAGTCAAAAGTCGCTATTGAGCGCAGCCTTTATCACGACTGGCGTGATCCCCGGCAGTTGGGAGATGGCGGCAAAGTTTGTGATTTTCGGGTGTTGGGCACGGGGCTTCAGAGTGTGTTGCTGGCCTCATTTAAGGATGGTGAAGGCCCATGTCAGGCCGAAGCCATGTTTCGAACTCCCGTTACCTTTTATCGAGGAGAGGAGCTCGGTGGTGAAGGGAAAGTTCTTTCCTTCGAGTCAGGCGATTACTCACTTTTGGCCTGCGGGATGTCGCAATCGGGAGAGTTTTTGGCGGGGCTCAGCAATGGGAGCGGTACTTCGGTTGCGATTTTTGATTCTGAAAGTGTGATCGTCCAGCCGAGTCCCATACCTTCAGTCAGTCCCAGCCCTTCTCCGATTGCGCTCGGCAGGAACTCGGCGGTCGCTTTTGATCCGCGTTCGGGAAGTGAAAAATATTTTATCGGCGCGATCGAAGAAGCTTCCTCGTTAGTCAGTATCCAAGCGATCGAACCCGTGACAGCAGCGCCGTCGGGTTCTCCCATCACACTCCCTGGCCAAGCTTCTCAATTTGAACTCCTCAATGACGGTTATGGCGTAACGGCCCTTTGGTGCGGCGATGCATTTTTTAGGACGAGTTCGCTGGTGACTGGCGGAGATCATTCGTGCGCGCTGATGTCGGATCAAACACTCAAGTGTTGGGGACAAGGGGTTAGCGGGCAGCTCGGTATTGGGGGTTCTGCAAACAAAGACTCTCCGCAGACGATCGAAAGCCTTGAAGATGTCATTCAGGTTGCGGCAGGTGGGGGTCACACTTGTGCCCTGGAGAGTGATGGCGCGCTTTATTGCTGGGGTAACAATTCACACGGTCAATTGGGAGTGGGAGGGAGTTCAGTCTCGAGTCCTGTCCCAGTGAGTTGGTCATCACCGGTTCCGGAGATTCGTGAGGTTGCATTGGGGAACGCGCATTCGTGCGCACTGACGAGTGATGACGAAGTTTATTGTTGGGGTGACCATTCGACTGGGCAGTTGGGTGTGGGTTCAGCGATTGCCCCCGCCACAATAAGTTCAGTTCCTGTTCGCATTATTGAAAAGAAAATCTCGAATGGTGAATTTGAGGTGATTCCTTGGGTGATCACCAGCCCCTCCCCCGTTCCATCTCCCTCGGCTTTTCCAGGAGAGTTCAGTTGGGATCCTGCGGCTCCATTGCCGTCCCCGTTTCCCTCTCCGATCCCAAGCGTGTATCCGCTGTTTTTTGAAAAATCAGTGGCTGTGCCTGTGGGTGCCTCGGGGCGGTCAGGAAAAATTCAGTGCCAGTTTTCAGGTGTTGTGGATGACTCAACGCTTAAGCTTCAGGATATCAGTGGGGAATCCTTAGGTGAATTCGAGCTGACGGGACTTTCGTTGGATCAGGTCTTTACTTGGCCCGCGGCTACATCGGGTACGATGAAGGTGATTTTAGCCCTGGAACGGTCGAGTTCTGAGATTCAAAATCTGACTTGTCGATTTTTCGCTCCTCTGCTTGCCGAGTCGATCAGCGCGGGGGGTGCGCATACTTGTGTGCTCACAGGCGACCAAGAGGTAAAGTGCTGGGGAAAAAATGACAGCGGTCAGTTGGGAAATGATAGCAATTCAACTTCGGACTTTCCGGTGGTCGTGGAGGAACTTGATGACGCTGAAAAAATTTCTCTGGGTGCAAATCATTCATGCGCACTTAAGTCTGACGGATCAGTCGCGTGCTGGGGTGAGAACGAAAAAGGCCAGCTAGGCGACGCGGACACCTCGGATGCGGATGAGCCAGTTGAGGTGACTGGCTTGGATGAAATTGAAAAAATATCCCTCGGCTCCAATCACTCCTGTGCAATCAAGTCTGACGACACTCTCTGGTGTTGGGGGGATCATTCATCGGGCCAATTGGGCGTGGGCTCCCTGAGTTTGGGCGCCACCTCCAGAAATTATCCCGTTGAAGTGAGCGGACTTTCGCCCTTCAGAGAAGTCAGTGCTGGTGGATCGCACACCTGCGCGCTTGTGGGCGGCGGTTCATTTGGCAGTGACCCGCGCGTTTACTGTTGGGGGGCAAACTTAAGCGGACAATTGGGCGCAAATTTTACCTCGAGTATTAAACTCTCTCCTGTGCAAACCGTGCTGGAAGTTGATTCAGGCGACGGTGAGTGCAGTCTGCATTCAGCATGGTCGCGAAACCAGAACTTTGAGGTACAAACTACCGTGAGTTCGGCCCAATGGGATGAGTCCGTGCAGGGATTTTCAGCGGCGACCGACGGCGAGGGAAACGTCGTGACAGTATTTTTACAAAAGGACTCGCTCTATCAAGGAGCTTGTAGCTCTGCAGCACCAGGTTGCGAGTACCGCGTCTTCGCTTCAGTGCGCGGCCCTGAAAATTCGTGGAGTGGGCCGACTCCTCTGGATGGTGCGCTCAGCATTGTTCAAAGTACTGTGTACTGGGACGAGGATTCATTCACCCCCTATGCGCCAGGCATTGCTTACCTGGGAAAAAATGACGAAAACCAAAGTGTCTTTATGGCAACGTATTCACGAACCGATGCGACATCATGGATCAGTCGAGTCTACTCGCGTTTGTTTGTGGTGGCGGGCGGAGGATGGGGCGCCGACACGGACTATCAGGTCGTGGACGAGTCCGACGGATCGGGCAGCATCCTTCGGGGAACGCATTCGATGCATCTGGCAGGCAGCGGGACGGGTCACGCTGTATTGAGTCTGCACCATCGGGATGCAGGTCCACTTGTGGACGGTGGGGTGCGACTTTATCGCTATCACCCGGCAACCGGTTGGAGCTCAAACACGGATTTGGCATCTCACTGTGGACTCGGCGGATGTGCAACCCTGAAACCCCAGGGACACGTTTTTGAAAATGGTCAGGGCAATGTTTTATTTCCGGTGTTGACGACGGATGGAAGCGGTAAAATAGAGCTTTGGAACATCGAGTATCGGTAAAACTTTATGGGTTCACGACTCAAGGCCATTCTTTTTGATCTCGACGGCACGATCATCGATACGGAGCTCGCAGCGGCGCGCGTGGTCGTGGAGAGTTTTTCAGAGTGGGGTGTTCAGGTCGAGCTCTCGGACTCGCAATTTGTAACAGGCCGTACTTGGGAAACTGCT
>CAMBEX010000174.1 GCA_945865865.1 Bdellovibrio sp. ZAP7 | reverse complement strand
GTGTTTTACGCGGTCACCGCCGGGGGAAACGTGGATGTTCCTAAGTCCGCAAAAGTGCGGATCAACTTTACTAAAAAGAACTCGCTCAGTGCCGCAGCGCAAGCCGCCTTTGTAGAAAATGATGTGATTGTTGTTCCCGACAACACGGGGAAGGTGAAGAGCTGTCTTGGCTCCGACTATCAGGACCCGTGTATCAGCCTAGGCTCAAACAAAAATCTTACTACTGGGCAGTGCAACAAGATTTGCCGTGGCACAAGCTGTGTTACCGATACCACGTTTGGCTGGAACTGCCCGGCAGGCGCTCTCGTCGTAGGTATCGATCGCGCGTTGAGACCGATCTGCTCGAAGACCACCAATACCGGCGGAGCTACATCATCAACTGGAGTAGCGCCCGTCAAAAATCCCTAGCCTTCAGCAGGCCCAAACCCAGCGAGTAAATGAATCCCGAGCCGTGACAAAGCAATATCCAGAGTTGGTAGAGCGCCACGAGTGGCGAGAGTTTTGTTTGTCCATATTTTCGGCACGCATTCGCGGACTGAAAGGCGATTGCCACAGCAAGGAGAGCAAGTGGCAAGACCCAGAGCCAGGAGAGCGCCCGAAGCAATGGCAAGGCCAACAAATAGGCGACAAAGAGGGCTGGCAGTGCGTACTCCAGTTCAAAAAACCGGGGTGACTTCAAGATGCACTTTGCGCGGTAGAATCCGCTGCGACCCAAGGCCCGAGTCAAATCGCGCAGGCCTGACTTGCGCTCGTGATAGACAAATAGTCCTGGGTCATAAAAGATGCGCCCAAATTTTTTCTCTAACTGCTTGAGAAGGACGTTTTCCTCGTTTCTAAAAAACGCAGGATCAAAGCGAAGTTCGCTCAAAGAAGTGCGTCGAATCCAGAGATTGCAAAGGATCAGCTTTTTTTCGTTTGCAGGGACAGGTCGTGTCAGCAGCGAGCTGAAACGATGTCGCGTTGGTCCGGTCGCAAACGGCGACTGGAGTGCGAGACCCAGCGCCAGCTGAGGAAGTGTCGCGTTCGGAGGTGTTCGGTCAGGTCCACCCAGCACGTCCCACGCGCCGACTGAGCTCATTCCTAGTGCCGCACGCTCAAAATAATCCGACGAAAGAAATGCGTCGTCATCGAGAAAAAATAGAAGCTCATTTTGCGTTTGATCCAGTGCGAGATTTCTGGCTACCCCGGGAGAGACGGGCTGAGTAGAAATCCAAAGCAGCTCAGGATGGCGATCTTGGATGGCTTTGACCTCGGGTTGCGGTCCGTTCAGGACCACGACGATCTGGATTTCGAAAATGGATTGAGCGGCGCAAGCCGCATGGACACTTCGAATACAGCGCTCAAGAAGTGCCGGTCGATTGCCGCTGACGACAATCACGGAGACACATGGGCGAGCGCCACCGGGCAGCGCTTGACATTGCGGGGTAGCTCCGCTGGACTCAAGAGATGACTGAGTCGAGGGATCTCCGACGATGTGGTGGGGTGCTGTTGATTGCGGCTGCGCTCGTTTTTGCAAAGTCACTGGCTTATCCCTTTTTCATCTTCGACGATGCCGCGCACATCCTTGAAAATCCACATATTCGATCATATTCGTTCGAAAGTTTTGCTTGGTTCTGGAAAAACTCATTGATGCCGGTTCCCTACACGCTCTGGGGAATCCTAGCGGGACTTACGAGCGAACCCAATCCGGCTGTATTTCGGGGGGCTAACCTACTTTTACACGGAGTGAACTCTTTTTTGGTGCTGCTCTTGTTGCAGCGCTGGCCGGGGTTTTTGTCAAGATCATTGCTGGCAAGTCTGTTGGGCGCGCTTTTGTTTCTTGTGCACCCCACAAAAATTGAGGCAGTGGTCTGGATTTCTGCGACGAAGGATCTGCTGGCGGCTTTTTTTGCCCTCGCGGCCCTGAACTTATTTTTGAATGTCCGCGCGCCTGGATCAACCCAAGGTCCGACTCCATGGAAGGCCATTGTCTGGACCTATGTCGCGATTGTTTTGGCGGGACTCTCAAAAATGCCCTCGCTTGCCGTATGCCTGGTGCTTTTGGGGTGGGACCTCCTCTTGCTTCGCACGCCAAAAAGGCAGGTTGTAGGGTTTCATCTGCCGCTGATTGCTCTACTGATCGCAGGCTTTGTCATTCAGGATGCGCGACTCGGGGCAAGCTCAGGAGTGTATGTGCTGCCGTGGCTCATGAAGATTTCACTCATCACGAGCTCCGTCTCTCTCTCGCTCGGAAAGCTGATGGCCAGCACATCGTTTCATTTTGATTACGGACACACGCCTCTTCTGGTTGCGAGAGCACTGAGCGAGCGGTTTGGTATTTTCTGGCTCATGACGATCGCCGTGACCGTCGCACCGGTTCTATTTTTAAAGCGATCGCGAAGGCCCGTCAGCTCAGCGGTTTTTTGGTCGCTCGGCCTCGCGGTGATTTTGCTGATTCCGACCTCAGGAGTTGCGGCGTTCATTTTTGGCGGTTTTTCTACGGTCACTGATCGATATCTCTACCTCCCCTCCATCGGGCTTTCGTTGTTTTTTGCGTATCTTTGGAGGGCGGCAGAAGGGATGAGCGCAGGCCGGGCGAAGTCTCTCAAGGGAATGCTTGGCTTGGCTCTCGTGGTTTTCGCTCTGCTCGGATTTCGGCAGGTGGAATATTGGAAGAGCTCGACGGAAATTCTCGAGCACACGGCGGCCTTGAACCCCGAAAGTATCTTGGCTCACGAAGCGCTCGCAAATATCTACGGACGATCCCAGGAGCCGGGAGCCGCGGAGAGGGCCGCGCTGCACAGGATCTATGCACGCCAGATCATTGAGGCCAGTCTTCCGTCCGAACAGGCTTCGGATGCGCCCACAAAATCGAGCGGTCATTTTTGACTAGGCTTCATTTTGTGAACTGATCTAGGCTCTGGATTGATGACTCGCTCGGTGGTGCTTTTTTCGCGCGAAAATTTTGCGTGGTTAAGTATGCAAGAAATCATTCCTGAGCTTTGCTCGGCGTGGTTAGGATCGGCGCGTCCAGGGGTCCATTCCGTTCGTGTCGTTTGCGTGGATGATTGTAGCTTTGCCGAAGCATCACGCGCAGTGCTTGAGTCCGACAATGTTGTGCTGGCCGCATTTAATTTTCGCATCGCGCGCCTGGTTCGTTTTTCGCGCGAGAAACTGCGTCTCGATTTTCGCCTGACCGTTCACCTTCACGGAATGGCCTCAGTTGCGGGATGGCCCCTTCGCGAATTTTTGGGCGAGTGTTTGTTTGCGCATGACGTGTTTGTCACCACTTGTGAGGTCGACGCACAGATTTGGAAGGCCTGCGCACCCCACGCTCAGATCGAAGTGATTCCGTTTACACTTGCGGAGTTTAATCCGTCAGCGCAGGCCGAAGACCCAGGTCCTGTGCGTGAATTTTCCTTTGTCGGTCGGGTCTCACCTCAAAAAAATCTGCACAGCTTGATCCTGGCTTATGCGATCTTGCATCGTGAACGCGGAGGGTCCATCCCGCCCCTTGTTATTTACGGGGGTGAAGACGGCCTCGGCAGTCCCAATATGGGGGCAAAGATCTCGGACTATCGCTCGTGGCTCGAGCAACTCGTCAAACGTCTGGGCCTGTCAGACGCAGTTGTATTTCGCGGATTTATGGAGCGTGCCGAGCTGAATGCCGCGCTCTCCGCTCGTAACCATGTGCTGGTGTCTGCAAGCCTCCATTCGGATGAAAACTTTGGAATGGCCGCATTTCGATCGCTCTCTCAAGGAATGCCCGCCGTGCTGAGCGCTTGGGGCGGCCATCACGATCTAGCGCGGTATTTTCCTGCCGGACAGACCCAGCTTGTTGATGTCCGAGTGACGGATGCCGGGCCGGTCCTCTCGCCGCATGAATTTGCCCGACAGATGGGACTTGCGGCTGAGAGCACGAGGCTAAGCCCAGCGATTCCTGAACATTATTTAGGCGAGAGAATCACGCGCGAGTATTTGCGACTTGCTACGCTTCCGAGTGATTTTCACTCAAACGAGAAATTGATCTTTTCGACACTCGCTGAGCGAGTGAATGAATCGCGAGCGCGAATTTTAGCAGACTCAAAAGACCCCATGAAGATCTTTTCTGGGTATGCCGATCCGCTTGCGCGGCCATTTTTTGAGCACTACGCCGGAGGCGCGAAGGCCGGAGTGACGACCCAGACCGGCGTCTCGCATCTTGGCGTTCGTCCGGTGCCCTGGGTAGAGTCTGAGGGAGAGGCATTTGTCGTCAATGACCCGCATCGAGGCGTTTTTCGCGCGCCTCTCAGTGACGAGGGTTTGGATCAGCTATATCGGTGGGGGTTTGCGTTTTCGGATCTGCCAGAGTTGCCAAATTTGCAAGATCAGGCGAGCGCCACAACGACCTTGAGGCAGCCGTCTTGAGATTTGGCGCGCTCAAACGCCGCCGTCATTTCTTCTTGCGGATAGATATGCGAAATCACGGATGCGGCGATCTCAGAGGTGCGGCCATTCCATTTTTTTACGGAGCTTTTAAGCCCATCGAGCGGCACTCCGCGCATCCAAGTTAGATTTGCAGCCGTTCGAAAGAGGCTTTGAGGAATGAGCGGAGATTCGACGTACTTTCCAACCACCACGGCCTGAAACTCGGGCTTGCAGAAGGTCGTGTAAAGCGGAAATCCGCCCGTTCCGCCCGAGTAATTGCTGGTTGCATCGATGAGTACTGAGTAGCGGCGATGATGGGCCCGATCCAGGAGAGCTTCAGGAAGCGATAGTGCCGAAAGCCCGAGGGACTTCGCACGATTCACGCGGTCGAGATTTGGGTCTACAGGCGTGACACGAAATCCCTGCTCGCGAGCTACGAGTGCCGCCAATACGCCTACGGTTCCAGCGCCCAAAATCATCCACTCACCGTCCATCGTAGTCGGACCTGAAGCCGTTGCGAGACGGACCGCCTCGTCGGCTACCGCCAAAACTTCATGAAGCGCAAGTGAGGGATCCGCGGGTCCATTCACTGGGATGAGCTGCGAAGCGGGAACTTCAAACCAGCTACGGAGCGCACCCATCTTTGGAGAGCTGAGGTTCGTGGGCCTTCCGCATAGATTGGTTTTCTGTGTCCCGCAATATTCACAGGCCGCGCATCCCCATGTCGCGGTACTCGTCACAAGGTCACCGGCTGAGATTTCTGATGAACCGGGGCCGACACTTTCCACAACGCCGACCCACTCGTGCCCCAGGCGCAGATCCTCTTTTGAC
>CAMBEX010000173.1 GCA_945865865.1 Bdellovibrio sp. ZAP7 | reverse complement strand
GGCCAACCGTTCAAAGTCACGCTCAGATATTTTTTCTGCTGAGTTTTCAGTCGGAGACTGGGTCGGCTGAGGAGCTAAAGTACTCTCAGGCTCAGGCACCGTCTGAGTGAGTGGAGCAATGGGCGCCAAAGGCTGTGGCGTTGGCGTCGTTTCTATCAGCGCCCCTTGTGTCCCTTCTTCCGTAATCGTGTGGAGCTTTTGGATGTAACGGCTTTGAACGAAAAGGGTCACTGCAACCATGGCAACCACGGCAACCAAGGCGACAGCCAGCACAAGGATTCGCTTACGCATTTTTAAATCCCTCTTATCTCGAGCCTTCTGGACTGTCGTCCCAGGGGCGTGAGTCTACATCAAAATCCACAGGCGCTGGTTCTAGCTTACTCAATACACTGCAATACTTTGGGGCTGGTTCTGGCTCTGAAAGAAACTTGAGACAGGCATTATAATAAATCAATGAGTGCCTGGGTTGCGCATCGGCGGCAGTCACACGAATCACACGCCCGAACGAATCCAAGTAACTCAGTCTCAACGCTTCTTTCTCAGCAACCGAACATTTTTCACAGAGTTCAGTGAGATGTCGGCCGATCACTCCACCCACGGTGTACGGACCGTTCAGATTGCGATCACACGCATTGATGTGTTCTAAATCATGGCCCTTGGGGCAAACTGCATGGAGAAAGCTGAGTGAAGCGCCGTTTCCATCACTGTGCCGGGCTTCATGAAAAAAGGTCGAAAGCCTGGACATGCTGTCTCCCACTCCGGTCGAATCTTTCGCATCAACCAAAGCCTTGAAAAGGCCAGCGCCGATCTTAATGATTCCTGCCCGCGGAGAAACCACCCGCGCCTCGCCCGCGCCTGGGATTTTGATTCCGACCAAAAGTCCGTTTATTTTGCCCGTAAAATAGAGTGCAGACCCAAAATTACTCATCACGGTAACCGCGCCTGAATCGCTGAACCCTGAGCCATTGAAAATCTTCGGCAAGGGACTCAAGCTTTCAGTCAGGAGACGCGCAGCATGCCTCCCATCGGACTCAGTCTGAAGCGGAGTCATTCCCAAGGGCGCTTCTTCAACCACAGGCATCAAGAAAGGGTTGAGATACTCGTGCTTTTCGCGCGCCACAAAAACGCTGTGATCTGCGTTAAAATCCTCGCCCAAAATGTAACGAACGCGATCACGGAGCCACAACTCTAGCTCGGGACCGTCTCCTTTTTTGATGCCCAAGAGTTCCTGCATCCAAGCAGACATCGCTGGAGCATCGGGCCCGGGAGTCAGGTCATGGAGCCGCTTGAGATCGTCCTGAATGTCTTTGACTTGATTGAGGGGCACATCACCCGAGAAAATGATCTTTCCGCTAAAATCCGTGACCTTCTTTTTGCCCAGAGCAAAGGCGGGGGTAGAAAGCACCCCGAACGCTAGACTAAGAGCAATAATCCCGGCAGGAAATTTTGAAAAAACCCTGGTTTTTTCAGTGGTTCTTGATGAATTTAAAAACGATCGAATAGGGTTACTTGCCATAGAGGCGAGCAATCTACCTTATCCTGAGTATTTTTGTCAAATATTGTCTATTTGTTGAATAAATCGAACCTAGGCTGCTTCTCGGCGCTTGAACTGATCCAGGAGCGTCTCGGCGATCGAATCCAGAGGGAGCACTTCATGAATGGCGCCCAACTCAACGGCCACCTTGGGCATTCCGTACACGACGCAACTCTGCTCATCCTGGGCGATATTGAAACTGCCCGCTTGTTTCATCGCGAGCAAACCCTCTGCCCCGTCTTTTCCCATGCCGGTAAGAATCACACCGACCGCGTTTGCACCGACGAATTTAGCAACGGACTTTAACAAATAATCAGCAGCGGGGCGCACTCCATGAAGCGGGGGTTGTTGATGGAGTCGCACGTAGTAATAAGCACCGCTTCGATCGAGTTCCATATGAAAACCACCCGGAGCGATCAGCACCTGCCCGGGTAACACTCGATCACCATCGACGGCTTCCCTCACCTCACATTGGCACAATGTATTGAGATGATCCGCATAGGTTTTGGTAAACACCGGAGGCATATGCTGCACGATCACAGTTCCGGGAATGTCTGCCGGAAGTCTCGGCAAAATACGCTTGAGCGCCTCCGTGCCACCTGTCGAAGACGCGATTGCGAGTACCTGATGCGTCGTTCGAGCTAAGGATCTTTTAACGGGAGCGCTCGAGGCTGCTGTTTGCCCAGGCACCCCTGCGGTCGCTTTTATTGGAACGGGCTTTTGAGCGGACCCAGCATTAGGAAGCCTTGCCCTAGCCACTGCCTTGATCCGCGCAACCACCTCAGCGGACATGGCTTCAAGGGAGCGAGAAACATCGATCGCGGGCTTAGCCATCACGTCGATCGCACCCGCCGCAAGAGCGCGAAGCGCGGTCTCAGAACCTAACGTCGAAAGACTGCTGATGATCACGGTACGAACCGGAAAATGCTCCATGACTTTTTCTAAAAAACTGATGCCATCCATCCTCGGCATTTCAACATCGAGGGTCATGACATCCGGCCTGAGGGCAATGAGTTTTTCGCGGGCGACATAGGGATCAGGAGCCGTACCAATGACCTCAATCTCCGGATCCGTGGACAAAAGGCGAGTGAGAAGCGTGCGAATGATCGATGAGTCGTCCACGATCAGAACCCTGATTTTTTTAGAGGCGGTCTCGCTCATGCGGCCACCTTTCTACGTGGCGCGGCCGGATCCTGCTTGGGTTCGGACAAGTACCGATGAGAAACTTCGAACGTATCCGTTCTGAGAACGATCTGCCTCCCGACCGTACCCCCCACATTTTTCTCAAGCAGCGGAACGCGGGCTCCCGAAATCGCATTTACGGCGGCCTCGATATTTTTGATACCCACATCAAGACCAATCTGGACGTTGCCTAGGACTGCCGCCCCGCCAAAAATCTTGGCCTGCAAATCCTGTCTTCTGGATCCGAGTCTCAGCATTTCCTGAAAAAGAGTTTCAATCGCAAAAGTCCCATACCGTGGAGAGGGCGGCTCTCCAGGCATGACCTCAGGCAAAAGATAATGATTGAGCCCGCCAAAACAATTGATCCTGTCAAAAAGTGCGACACCCACACAAGAACCCAAAATCGTCTTGATCAGCGCAGGCTCCCGACAGGCAATGAGTTGGCCCGGGAACAGGTAAATCTGTTTCATGGCCGCTTCTTTCCGTGGCTCTTAACCTTTTGATAAACTGCGTGACTCACCATCGTCACCTGATCAGAGCGCATGGCGCCGGATTCGGAGTGCCCCAAAAACAGGTAACCGCCCGGGCTCAACTGCGCAATCAGCTGATCGACTACGTGTGAGGCCATTTTTGGCTCAAAATAGATCAAAACGTTCCGGCAAAAAATGAGGTCAAATCGATGCTGAAACGGATAATGGCTATCAGTCAAATTAAGCGGAGCAAACCGAATCAAGTCATGAAGCTGCGGCGACACCGCATAAACTTTGCTCCCGTTGCCTCCCGCCTGTGTTCTAAAATGTTTTTGCCTGTAAAGCGGCGGGACGCTTGCGACCTCCTGCTCCGTGTAGACACCACGGGCGGCGCGCTCCAGAACTTCCATATCAATGTCAGTCCCGAGCATCTTTAGGTCCCATGAGAGGGTATCGTTCAAGACATCCAAAAGCGTCATCGCGATCGTGTAGGGCTCCTGCCCGGTACTTGCGGCCGCGCACCAGACTCGGATCTCTCTTTGGTATGCCTTGGCCTTTTTGCTTAAAAGATCCGGAAGCACATGGCTTTTCAGGTGGTCAAAATGTTTGTTTTCGCGAAAAAACTGGGTCGTGTTGGTGGTCATCGCCGAAACCAGTTCTTTGAGCGCTCTTGCATCCTTTGCTTTCAGAACCTCCAAGAACTGCCGGTACTCCGACAACCCTCGACCTCTCAACACGGGAACCAGTCGACTGGCCATGAGGCAGTGGTTTTTGAGATTGTCAGCGAGATGAATTCCAGCCTCGCCTCTCAAAATCTGGCTGAGCTCGGTAAAACCTCGTTTGTCTTTTTGCAGTTCGCCAAAGAGCCCCTGTGAGTCTTGCAGCGCTTTTGAAATATTCGGGATCACTAACTTCTGAATACTCATGCTGCCTTTTCGTCCTGTAATTCTGGCTTGCGAGATCGTGAACCCTGCAGGACCGGATCGCTTTGAGATCTCACAAAGCAAGATGCCAGACCCTGCGGATCCAAAACAAGTGCCACTCGACCATCACCTAAGATCGCAGCACCTGCTACACCATCGGATGATTTAAAACTTTCGCCCATGGGCTTGAGGACCACTTGAGTCTGGCCCAACACTCCGTCGACCGTCATCGCAACCAGTCTATTGCCGGCCTCAACCAAGACCACCATTCCGCTGCTGACCGTAGAATCCTTTTGCTGTAACGGGGATCCGGTCACCGAAACCGTCGCCAGAAACTTTTGGAGATTGATCATCGGATAAATGTGCCCACGGTGATTCCACACCAGATCGCCTGCGCGCATGTCGATGAGCGAACTGCCTGTAAGGTTGACCAATTCACGAATGCAATCCATCGGGATGATGTAGGGCTGCCCCTGAATCTTCACGATCATTCCATCCGTAATCGAAGTCGTGAGTGGAATTGAAATGGTGAGGCAAGTTCCCTGACCTTCCGCCGTCTCCACGTCAATGGTGCCTTTGAGTTTTTCGATATTAGTCTTGACCACGTCCATTCCGACTCCGCGGCCGGAAACGTCGGTCACCTTCTCGGCAGTCGAAAATCCAGGGGCAAAAATAAAGTTATAGACCTGCTTATCGCTCAGTGACGCGGCCGTAGTGCCAGCGGGCACGAGACCTCGCTCGATCGCCTTTTCTAAAATCTTGTCTTTGCGAATCCCGCCACCATCATCTTTGATCTTGACGACCACTCGTCCTCCGACCTGATGTGCGGAAAGTTGAATGACGCCCTTTTCAGCTTTGCCGCGGGTACGACGGAGATCCACTTTTTCGAGCCCATGATCCAGTGAATTTCGGGCGATGTGCATCAGCGGATCTCCTAGGAGTTCCACCATCGTTCGGTCGATTTCGGTGTCCTCGCCGGTCATCTTGAATTCGACGGGCTTTCCAAGCTTGATCGACAGATCGCGAATCACACGCTGAGTTTTTAAAAAAAGTTGTTTGAGCGGCGTCATACGCATGCTGAGCGTGCGGTCCTGAAGCTCTCGCACCGTCTTGTCCACGAGAGAGACGATCGCGTTTAAACTT
>CAMBEX010000172.1 GCA_945865865.1 Bdellovibrio sp. ZAP7 | reverse complement strand
AAGGGCTGCCAGCTCGCTACTGGGAGTACTCAGACGCTTCCCGCAGGACTCTCAATCGAAAACGCAGGCTGCAAGATCCAAGGAAAACCCACGGAACTTAAATCCGGAGTCCGCTATTCCATCATCGCGGGGCTATTCACTCAAGAAGGTGACATCGTCGGCACCGTAAGTGGTGCCGCTGAACTCAGCACCCAACCCGCGAAACCCAGCGACTTATCGCTCGCAGTGGTCACCGTGACTGAAAACGGAAACGAACGGAAAAAAATTAAAATCAGCGTCAAAGACAATAGCCCGCTTGCGACCCAGCTCCTTGCGGAGAAGTTTGACCACGCAACAAGTCTTTGGGTAATAGCCAAGAGCCACAACCTGCCAACCGCGGCCGAAAACAAGCTTGCAAACTTTGAATTCAATGAAGATCCCTTCAGCGAGCCCAGCATGCGCTATCAGATCCGAGTTCGTGCCCTAGGCGGAGGAGCCTTGCCGAATTCGGAGTCCACTCAGGCCGAGAGAATCCGCATTCCTAGAGCAGCGTCACCCAAAGTCCTCAATCGAGATGGAAATGGCTGTTTTGCCACCCCTTGCCTCGTGTGGAAGGGCTCTCCTATTAGTAGCGGTTTTTTTGATGAGAATAACTGGACACCGTTTCCGCCGGACTCTTTCTACAAATCACCCGGCGGCAATACTCACATCAGCATTCCCGCTGGCAAATCCGTGGCGCTCGACGTCAACTCTAAAGACACGAGTGGATTTGTGGGCTTTTCGAGTCTGTCACTCGGTGAAGGCGCACGAATGATCGTAAGACGAGTCGCTACCCCATCGAAACCCAAAGCCACCCTGAGGATCGGAGCTTCTACCGCCACAGGACAAATTTATGTTGCGGCCGGGGCCACGCTCGCGATTGAAAACGACGTCATCCTTGAGGCCTACCACGACGTCACGGTCGAGGATCAGGACAACGGACCCACCGGAATTCGAGGAGCGGGCAAACTGTTGATGGGCGGAAGCAGCCCGTATCATCCCTATTTTGTTCGTCAACTCCGAGGCAATCTCCCAGCCCAGCTTGAGATCGACGATTATGTGGAGCTGGCCGGAAACACCTACCTCCAGCGTTATCCCTTGTCGATGTTCTCCGGCCAGACCCTTACTCCCGAATACCAGCTCACCGGACACGACTATCTGGACCTGAATGGATTTTCGCTCTTTGTCCCCTCCGGAATCAGGCTGGCTGGCGCCATCACTTCGATCGATGAGACAAGTAAGCTTTTTGTCACAGGTCCCTATCTGCAAGACCAGGAAAGCACTCAAGTCGTTTTTGAAAAGGACTACAACTCACCCAATCTGGCGTGGCATCAAGGTGAGGCCCACATTCGCAGTCAAAGTTTTTATGTCACTTCGTCGCAAGAATTTAACTCTGAGGCATCTCACCGCACTACTTTTTATTCGAAAACCCAACAGATCTCACTTCAGGACCTCTCCGCCACTCATCCACCGCAGAGGTTTGGTACTTTGGAGATCGCTCCACGAGGTGGCGTAAATCTCCCGGTTTATTGCTCTGGCGGGACCAACGGCGAATATGACTGCCACAATATCCCCTACCTCACCCTGATCGGCAGTGACCAGGGAGGCAACAACTACACTCATTCGGATTCGGCAGGCACGCTTGAAGCGAAGGTTTTTTGTGAAGCCGGAAAAGGCACCTTCAATGAGACGAGCGGAGTTTGTGCTGGCCCGCTGAGTGGGGCAAAACAACAATGCGGAGCTCTAAACTGGATGGCCGAAGGCGGCGGAGCTGGCGACGACTGGGCCGGATTTTGTAACCAGGCACCGTAAGCTGCCCTACGAACGAATCCCTTTTTTCATCCCATCGAAATTTTTTTTCAATTTGCTTTGAGCGCATCTCTCACACTTGTGCTGGGCCTGACCCTGTCTGCCTGCTTTCTTTTGGGCGACGCGGACAAAGAAACAGGTGCGAGTACCACCCCTTGCTGGAGTACGGACGCCTGTCGTCGGGTTTTTGCGACGTCCACGTTCTATGGAGTCACGGAAATCCAGAGAACCGCCGGAACACTCAAAGCAGACACGGCTTGTAACGCCAGGGCCGCTGCCGCGGGATTAACTGGCACCTATAAGGCGTGGGTCTCGGATTCTGCACAAGATGCCATTGCCCACATCACCGACGTGGGCCCCTGGTACCTCATGGACGGCACGACTTTGGTCTTTCAAAATTTAGCCCAAATTCCGTACGCAGGTGGAGTCGGCGGCCCTTCTAACCCCATCAATCAGGATGAATACGGCGCCTTGATTTCTAGCGGCACCACGGGTGCCGCTACAGGCTCAAACGCCGCAGGAGAAAATGATCTCACCAAGAATTGTTCAAACTGGGCCGACAGCGGGAGCACCATGGAAATGGGCGGCGGTCTGATCACCCAAACGGGCTCGGCGTGGGCGACGGGCCATGTTTGGAATTGTAACGTATCCCTCAGGCTCTACTGCTTCGAGCAGTAAATCCACCCCTCACCCCGGCATTCGCGCAAAAAATTCCATCGCCACTCGGACTTCTTCGGGCGTAACCGTTGCGGTGCCGCGCTTGCCGACTTCAACACCAGCGGCAAGGTTGCCCAGCACCGTGGCCTCCTCGACCGAAGCGCCGGAGGCCAGCGCTAAAGTCAGGACCGCAATCACGGTGTCACCCGCACCCGACACATCATAAACTTCGCGCGCATAAGTCGGAATGATTCGGCACTTCGAAACGCCGGCAGAAAAAATCGCCATTCCCTCTTTACCGCGAGTGATGATCACATGCTCGGCCTTTGCCGCCTTCAAAATGCGGCTTCCAACCTCAAGCAGAGACGCCTCATCGCGAATTGCCAGTCCCGCCAGCGCCTCCGCCTCCCGCGTATTGGGCGTCAGTACGGATGCGCCAAGATACCGCGACACCTGCGTCTTGGCATTGGGGTCCACCGTCACGCGCTTGCCTTGCTTTTTAGCGGCTGAAAAAACCGCGCGCGCCACCCGCTCCGTCACTACACCTTTGGCGTAGTCTTCTAAAATGACGGCATCCACACGCGGAATAAGATCCTCAATCCGCTGAATCACCTTGCGCTCAGTTTCAGCATCCAGCGGGTGTGAACTCTCGTAATCCACTCGCAAGAGTTGCTGGCGTTCGCTTACGACTCGTTCTTTCAATACGGTCCGACGCGAACGATCCGTCAGTAGATAGCCCGCTTCAATTCCTGACGACTTTAAGAGTTCACGAAAATCCTCAGCACCGCGATCCAAGCCCACGATTCCGGTCAGGAGCGGAATCCCGCCCAGAGCATTCACGTTGTCCGCGACGTTTGCGGCCAGGCCCAGCTTGAGTTTTTCTTCTTGCACCAAAACGATGGGCACCGGCGCTTCGGGTGAAATCCTCTCCACTGATCCCATCGTGTAACGATCCACGCCTACGTCACCGACCACGAGGATGCGGCGATCCTCAAACTGTCGCAAAATCTCCTTGAGGCGTTTCTTGTCCCAACCCACGGGGTGAATATTCTGGAGCGCAAGTTTCGGATTTTTTTTCTTTTTCTTCACGATTTCGGCCTCAATATTCTGATCGGTTCAGTTGCGCCTGAACCTGTTCGAGAGCCTGAACCACCGTCAGGCTCTTCATGCACGGAAAATAATGGCAACGATTGCCAGCGCAGGTAAAATCCCGCCCGCAATAAACGTCCGGAACAAGCACGCTTGCCCGCGACTCATCCGAAAGATAAGGCCCCCAGCGAACCGCACTCTGCACGCGGATGGGCGGGAAAAAAGTCACGACTGGTTTTCCAAGCGCAACAGCGATGTGCAGGGGCCCCGTACTCGGAGCCACCACGACGGATGACCAACTCAAAACAGCGGCCAGGTTTTCGACCGTACCGGCGCGTGCGCCTCCGAAAAGTATCGGGCGATTGGGCCCAGACCCCAAAAGCTTTTCAACCTGAACGAGAATCTCACCTTCAGCCGGACCGGCAGTGACCAACACACCCTTGCCTTCAACAAGAAGTCTACGGATGAGCTCAAAAAAATGATTTTCAGGCCAGTTGAGCGCGCT
The DNA here is from genome assembly GCA_945865865.1 of Bdellovibrio sp. ZAP7. Classification (GTDB taxonomy): domain Bacteria; phylum Bdellovibrionota; class UBA1018; order UBA1018; family UBA1018; genus CAMBEX01. The sequence goes on along the minus strand of CAMBEX010000172.1, from coordinate 1,265 downwards.
CCCACCCATCCCGGGATGAACCGCAATCAGGGGTTGTGCTCCATCCCAGCCTGCACCCGACAAAAACGCCCGAGCCTCAGCGCGGGCCTCGGGTGAAACCGCGACTGCCGTGGGGACGTTTCTTGTTCCGACGCGAACGCCAATCTTTCGCAGCAGCTGAATCCCATAATCCGCTTCGTGCATCTCGACTTGCGATCGGCGCTGCCTGACCCCTCGGTTGTAGAAAAAGTAAGAATGCAATTTACTCAGAGGTCCCACCCGATGCGCCACACCCGCGACAAAAAGCGCTGCCGCTATTTTCCAATGACTGTGAAGCACGATGCCCACCTGGATCTTGCGCGCGCGAATATCGGAAACGAGCTTAAAAAAACCACCCACACCGCGATGCGCGCCATCCGGCTCATAAATAAAAACTTCATCCACGGAACTCAACCCGCGCACAAGGGGCGCGACCAGCTCTCGCACCATAAAAGTGATGTGACCCTTAGAGTAGTGGCGCCTCAGCACCTCAAGCACCGGAGTCGAGAGCACCACATCACCGATCCGATCGGGTCTCACGACCAAAATCCGCGGCGTAGGGTCTTTTGCCCGCACTTCCGTCATCGCGCAGTCCCCATGCCCAAACGTTCACGCACGAGCTGCTCCATCTGAGAAATCACCTGCTCCATCGAGAGTGCAGTCGTATCCACCTCGACCGCATCGACCGCTTTTTTGAGGGGCGCCACAGCACGACTGGAGTCGGCGTGATCGCGCGCCTCGATCTGCGCTTGGACTTCCGCAAGCGTAACGCCCTTGTGCCCGGCCGCTTCGAGTTCCTTGAGCCTTCTTCTGGCCCGCTCTTCGCTGCTTGCGCTCAGAAAAAACTTAACGTCAGCATCCGGAAAAACCACGGTGCCGATGTCGCGGCCCTCCAAAATGGTCCGACCCGCGCAGCCCAGTTTTCGCTGTAGCCCAAGAAGCGCCGCTCGCACCTCCGGAACCGCCGATACCGCCGAAGCTCCGGCGCTCACTTGCGGCGCACGAATTTCGGAAGTGACATCAACCCCATTACAAAAAATACGGTTTTTTGGCGAAAGCCCCGGCACGTGGCGAAACTCTAAATGCACCGAACGCGCGTGTTCAAAAGCCTGGGCCCGTTCGCGTTCAGATTTACCGTCGGTCCACTCACCGCGCGAAATCAACAAATGCGCGAGCGCACGGTAGAGCGCACCCGTATCGACGTGAACAAATCCCAATCGATCGGCAAGCGCCTTTGTCACCGAACT
>CAMBEX010000171.1 GCA_945865865.1 Bdellovibrio sp. ZAP7 | reverse complement strand
AACTCCACATACTGGTATGCCGGGCGATTGACACCTGCGGAACTGGGCTTCCTTAAAAATCACCCGATCGATGCCTTGAACGCCTACGCGCAATCCCGGAGGGCGATCCTCTCGACTTGGAAACATTTCAGCAGGAATTCGGACGGCGATGAAAGTGATGCGTTTAGGCATTTCCTCTGGGCTGGGTTGCTAGTACGGCAGCTTGGAGACGAGCGTGCCGGAGAGTTCCTATCCGCTCACGAACAGGTTCCGCCAAACGGTAAGCTGACGGACCGAATATCCTCGGAGATGGATCAGTGGAACAATGCCGAGGGAATGAAGGTCGCAAAAGCTTTGCTGGAGAGAGGCGAATTTTCGCTCAGTCGGGTCGAGAAAGAGGCCTACGAGGCGATCACTCAAGACCGTTTGAAAGTCCTTCAATCCCAAGGCCTCGGTTTAACTTATCCGGTGAACCGATGAACAAGCGTAAAATCTTGGCAGCGGTCGGGATCATCAGTGCGACACTCTTCGCTTATTCTAGGTGGGTTGAGCCTTCGTGGATCGAGGTGACTCGGCATCAAGTCCTTGCCAGCATTGAGCGGCCGCTGAAGATCATCCAACTATCCGATTTGCATACTTACCGGTTTGGCGTTCGCGAAAAAAAAGTACTTGAAATAATCCGGCAAGAAGAGCCGGACGCAATCCTGATTTCGGGAGATACAGTCGCAAACGAAGGTGATTGGCAGAGTGTCGGCATTCTCTTGAGTCGGCTGCGCGCCCCGCTAGGAGTTTTTGTGGTTCGCGGCAATTGGGAGCATTGGCGGCCTAACCCGGATGAGCTAAAAGTCTATGAAAGCTCCGGTGTAACATTCTTGAACAACGACGCACGCCCACTTTTAAAAAAGGTTTGGGTGGTCGGATTGGACGACTCCCTCTCAGGCGTCCCTGATCAGGGGAAGGCTTTCGCAAAGGTTCCTCAGGGTGCGTTCTCGATCGCGCTCTTTCACTCGCCCGCTTATTTCGATTCGATCAACTCGCGAGTCAATCTCGGGCTTTCGGGACACACACATGGTGGGCAATTGCGTATCCCGTTTTTACCTCCCATTTGGCTGCCAGAAGGCTCTGGCCCTTACGTAGAGGGCTGGTACACGCATGGCTCCAAGCGCATGTACGTTAGCCGAGGAGTCGGCAATTCGATACTCGAGATGAGATTCGCTTGCAGGCCGGAGGTCGCCGTTTTCCAGCTTGATCCATGCACGGGTGCTTGTCCCGAGTAAGAGTGGATTTCGATTCACTTGTGAGTATCATTTTTTGAAATTTGACGAAGTATGAGGCGATTTTCGGAAGTTTGTGGTGGCTCCGGAGAGAATCGAACTCTCACACCCGAGGATACACGATTTTGAGTCGTGCGCGTCTACCAATTCCGCCACAGAGCCATGGTGGGACATGAAAACAGAGATTTGGATCTAGCTCAATCGCAGGGCACTGTCTACCCGCACATTCATAATGAACTTAATCTTTTTTACCGAGCCAACCCCACTGAATACATTCGAGCTGTCCATCGCTCGCTAACCTAAAGCGTCCGCCGAGCGGCAGCGCCCGATGTTCGGGACCGTGCCCCACGGGCAGTCCATAAGCGACCGGAATTTCCAAGCGCTCGCCCACTTCTCCAAAAATAGCCTTCAGGCCCTGCATTTGTGACAACCGCCTTCGCAAGGGCTGCAACTCTGCGGGCTTCGGGGCGCGGATCACGCGCTCAGCAGTGCGTCCCACAGGCACCTTTGCTAGAACGGACGGAACCGCATCGGAGCAGTTGAGAAAGTTTCCTAAAACGATCGCCCGTACCCCCTCAAATCCTCCGCAATCCACGAGCTGCTGAACCATGCGATCCATGCGGGGCAGGCTTTCGGTTACGTCTTCGATAAAAAGAATTTTTCCCGCAACCGAAGGCTCAAAGGGCGTTCCGCAGAGTGTGCTCCACACAGTCAGATTGCCGCCCACCATGACCGCATCGATGGCCTTTGCCGGAGCTTTTCCGAAAAATCGAAGCTTTCTTGCACCCCAGGGCTGCTTGGGCTGCTCGCCTCGCACCCAGTTTCTGAGCCCCGACCACTCTGTCGAACTCAAGAGCTGAAAGCCGCGTAAACCCGGCATGGGGGCATGGAGAATTTCCCATCCCCAGCGCGAGCGAGCGAACTCCATCAGACAGGTCGAATCCGAGGCCCCGATCAAAAGTTTTTTTGGAGGGATTCCGCGCTTGGCCGTAAATTTTTCTAAAAATTTCAAAAGATGATTGGCGCCATATCCGCCGCGAGCGCACCAGAGGGTATCGATCTCAGAGTCGATGGCGTAATCAAAAAAAGCCTGCGCACGCTCCAAGTCGGTACCCGCAAAAAAAAGATGCTTCTTTTTGCATTGAGGATGAACGCGCACCTTGAAGCCAGCATCACGAAGCTTTTGCACTCCAAGTTCGAGTTCAGCGCGCGGAACGACCGAGGACGGAGCGACAATTCCGATCATTTTGACCCCTTTTTGGCAACGTCCTTGATGGCAGTAAGCGCGAGTTTTTCACTGAGCACCGACTTGAGGTAATTGAGTCCCAGTTTGGTTTTTGCAGAAACCCAAATCGCGAGCTCCGGGTCGTAGCCCAGTTCAAGTAGCTTCAAAGAGGCTTCTTTTTTACGGCGCGCGCGTTCGGACTGAGTTTTGAGCGCGTCAAATTTCGTAAACACAAAAGTCATCGGCACTTGTTCGCTGATCATGAACTTGATGGCTTCTTCGTCCAAAGCCGAAGGACCGTTTCGCGCATCCAGGAGCATCACCGCGCGTTCCAAGCCCTCGTCATTTTTTAGATAGGCGTGAATCAGCTTTGCCCACTCGTCGCGATCGCTGCCTGACGCTCGCGCGTACCCGTACCCCGGAAGATCGGCGATGATTTTGTCGGCGTCCGGCCATTTGTAAAAATGAATCTTACGCGTCTTGCCTGGCTCGGCGCTCGTCTGCGCGAGACGCATACTGAGAAGCGAGTTGATCAACGAGCTTTTTCCAACATTGGATCGCCCGACCATCGCGATGCGAGGCTCACGATTGCCTTTTAAAAAAGCACCCTTAAAAAGCCCTGAAATCTGAGCCACTCCCCCTAATGTCAGTATAAACTCGCCAGCCACGGTTGCCTCCAAAACTCACTTGAATACTTAGGTCAAGACCCAGGTGAACCACTCATGGTTCAAAAACAAACCCCTGCTGGGTCACTCGAAATGTTCAGAACGCTTTAAAGCATAGCCTAGGCCCCAGATTCGGGCAAAGGGTCCTGATTTACTCGGTACATCCCTTGCTCAGGTTGCCCATACAACATCGCGCTCACGGTGGGCGCCAAAAAAAGGAGTTCAAAAATGTGGCAAGTCAGAGTCCTCGATCCCTCAGGTGAAATCCGGGTCCTTCCACTCAAAGGCACAGTTCAGATCGGTAGGGGCGCTGAGTGCGCCATTCAGTTGAGGGATCCCACCGCTCCCGCGGAGCCGGCAACCCTTTGGGCTTGCGCGGACTCTGTCGCGGATCACGCCTCGCCTTTCTGGCTGAGAGTCCCCACCGGAGCGCCGCCCGCGGTTCTTGGAGATATTGAGGTGCGTGAGGCGCATCTGCCTTCAGGAATCCCTTTCAAGATTGGTGAGAGCGAACTCACCGTGGAACCTCAGGGCCGTCTCACCCATCAACTCCCCGGCGTCCCCTCCGGCGTAAAACCCTGGCTCACTCAATCCGAAAGCGGCCGAAGTATTCTTTGGATGATCAAAAAAGCAGCAAATACCCCACTTTCTATTTATCTTGCGGGCGAAACCGGGACTGGAAAAGAGGTTCTCGCACACATCATTCATGCCTGGAGCGATCGCGCATCTGGGCCCTTTGTTCCTCTCAACTGCGGGGCACTGCCCCTCGCGCTCGCGGAGAGCGAACTCTTTGGACACGTCAAAGGGGCCTTTACTGGAGCACACCAGCAACGCCCAGGCGCCCTGCTGCAAGCGCACAACGGGACGCTTTTTCTCGACGAAATCGGAGACCTTCCGATGGATATTCAGGTCAAACTGCTTCGCTTTCTAGAAAATGGTGAAGTCCGGCCGGTTGGAGCCGACCGAACCTCACGGGCCGACGCTCGAGTGATTTGCGCTACACACAAGCCCCTCAAACAACTCGTAGAAGAAGGTAAATTTCGACGAGACCTCTACTACCGGCTGGCTTCAGTAGCGATCGAAATTCCCACACTCCGCTCGCGCCCCGATGACATCGAAATGCTCGCACTCAAGTTTGCGCACGAAACGGGCAGAACTCTTTCACCTCGATCCCTTCTGAGACTTCAAGCGCACGCATGGCCCGGAAACGTTCGCGAACTCAGACACGCCATCGAACGGGCGAGTGGAATCAGCGGGCCCTTTAACCCTATTTTGAGCGAGGACGATTTTGACTTTTTGATGACGCCAGACAACCTGTCCATCCGGCCCGAGATGGAACTCGGCTCGGGTTGCCTCACTCTGATTGAAATGGAACGTGTGCTTCTTTTGAAAGCGCTGAGACTCTCAAAAGGCAATCGAGCTGGAGCAGCAAAAATCCTGGGCGTCGCACGCAGCACTCTCTTTGAGATGCTCAAGCGGCACAAAATCCAGGGCCCCAAGAGCCTTCCAGATCGCACGCCGTCCGAGGCGCTTGAGTTCAACTGCGCTTAGGAGATCAGACTGCTTTTCAGAAATCGGGGCCAAGGATGGCTCCGGTTTCGCTCACATCACGATCAATTTATTGAAGTAGACGTTGCGGACTTTTCCTTCGGGCATCCACTGATTGAGACGATCGACCATTTTCTTGCGCAAAACGGCCTTTCCATCCCGGCTAAATAGCCCATCGCGAGTCAGACCCACCATCGTCTCAGTTAACTCGTTTCGCGCCTGAAGCATGTGACTTTCGATATAGCGACTTACATCGACGGTCTCGCATTCCAAAACCACTTCGATCTCAGCGGTTTTCACCCCTCTGCGAATGGGCATGACGGCATCCCCGTCATCGACCTTGAGTTCAATCGTAAAAACCCCGAGTGCCAAAAGTGAGGACTTAAGTCTGGCCGCCTCAGCCTGTTCCTTAAAAAACTGACCCAAGCGATTAGCGGATTTCTTTTCTGCAGCCAACCTCACTCGGTGATGCCGGATCGCACGTTCCGCTCCAAAATAGATGACTGCCGCAATGCCCAAGCAAGCCCCAAAAAAGACGAGCGCCATTCTCCGAGTCCATCGATCCTTGGAGATCAAGGCCTGAGACATCTCGCTCGTAAATGCACGAGACTTTCCAAGCCGGGGCTTTTTAGGGATTTGGGACGCTTCGGCCAATTCGCCCTCACCCTCCACTCCATCGCCGTGGGGATTCTCGCTCGTGAGACTGGGCTCGGTGGTGTCTGGGCTGTCGGACTGAGAGTCGGTCATATTAAAATGGTACCACGAGGAATGATTTCATCACCTG
>CAMBEX010000170.1 GCA_945865865.1 Bdellovibrio sp. ZAP7 | reverse complement strand
TTGGTTGGTGAGCGCGATTATGGGTGCCTGCAGAAAATAGAGACTCAAAACATCGCCCTGTTGGCTTTTAACGAGCGTGTGTTTTTTTGAGTTTCCGGGATGCTTCCAGTTTTCGAGCAGTGCGACTGATGTGACTCCCGTCAGGGGATCGACCTCGCGAATGGCAAGGAGACTTGAGTCGGGTGAAATTTGATAATGGTCCAGTGTTTCGCCGGCCTCACCCAAATGTTGGTAGAGATCCAGGCTCTGCGCTTTTTCAAAGTGGTGGAGGTAGTCTTTTTGAATATGCTCTGCCCAAAGAGTTTCGATCTCCTCGGAGGTTTTGCTGACTTCTGAGGTCACTACGGAGTTAAACGTCTCATGTTCTCGGCCTAGCTTTTTTGAAGCCGTCTCCAAAATTCGCTGCGCGGAGCCCTTTCCAAATGATTTTTCGATAAAGCCGATTTTGACCTGTCCCAATTTGTAGACATGAGCGAAATCCATGACTCCCGCTTCAAAAAACTTTCCCACCGTATAGTCGCGATCTTTTTCGGGATACCAGGAGAGATCCCTCACGTGCTGACGAGTCTCGGGATCGATGCCGCCGAGACTGTAGTACTCGGCCATTCCCTCAATGAACCAAAGCGGAATAAGAAACTGCGAATTTTCTGCAGTTTGTCCCGATAGGTCGTTCATCTTTTGAACCTGAAATTGATGCACCATTTCGTGCGCGCTGATGTGCCGGAAGGTTTCGTATTCGCCCCAGTAAGGAATTGCCATGGTGGGTTCGATGGTGCTCGTGATCCCTTGAACGCCTTCGGAGATTGAAAAAATATTGGCTTGCTGAAATTCCCGGTAGGAGCTGAATAGGAGGTATGAAAATGATTTTGTCGGATTGTAGTTGAATTCGGACGACAGGGCGCTGATCTGTGAGTCAATTTTTGGAATCGCAAATTCTGCGGGCCAAAATCGATCGTGCAGGGCAGCGGGAGAGTCGGCGCTGCTGTCGACGTCGTAAAAGAAAAGCCGATAACGCGTCTCACCCGTTGCACTGGGGGTTGACCGGTCCGCGTAGTGCCATTCGAAATCTTTCCACCGGGGGTCAGGTTTTCCAGCGTGCCGCGGGTAAATGATGGACTGCGGAAAAAGTCGTGAGCCTTCAGGATTGAGAATGGCGGAGATTCCAAACCCCTGGGCCGCAGCGATGTTGTTCCATTGGAGCGTTAAAAAGAGGGCCAAGAATAAGGCAATGGCGGTTATTCTCTGCGCTCGTCCCATAATGAAAGGGCTCGGCTGCAAGAGCCAAGCCCTTTCGAGTGATTTGGGATCAGGACGAGATTGCGTGCGTTACACGCCGAGCGTTGGCTCGCAGTCGAGACCTGAACATACTGCGCCATCACTCGGCGGAGTCGCTGGATCTGTGACCACCGCTGGATCTGTGACGACATCGGGGTTTGATGACTCGTCGTCGATTGGACCATCGCTCACAACCGGGGTCGGACCATCGCTTGGGTCGGAAGTGGGCAAATCGATCACTGGCGTGGCACCCGGCAAGCAGTAGTGAACGTCAATCACTGACAGCGCTTCTCCGGAGCGGGCAAGTACGACCTGATTTTCCGCGACGTCATAGGAGTATTCCGCCATGGTTCCATCGACCGTCACATGAATGCTGGCAGGATCGAGGTTTGGATAGGTCAGGTTAAATTCACGTCTGAGTTGCATCTGTGTGTTGACCAGGGAGCCGATGCTGGCGAGTCCATCATCAAAATGACCTAGAGCCAGATCGGATGAAGTTCCGGCTGAGAGCCGAATGAGATCCATATAACCATAGCCATATTCATTTTCACCATCGTGCGGGACCGTGGCGGGATTGTTGTAGAGAATGCCACCGACTGAAAGCGGCAAGCTCCCTTGGTGATTTTTCAGCTTCGACCATACGAGTTCGGGAGAGATCTCCTCACGAGCCGCTGCGCGGGCGATGCTTTGTCCGTGCGCAGGAAAGGCGGGAGCTTGTCTGACGCAATCGCGGCGCGCCCATCCCTCAATGCCATCGGGATCAAACACCGGGCGTGCGCCTTGGGGATAGCGAGCGCAGATGTCGTTTTCGTCAGCAATAAAAATTACTGCGAGTGCTGCGTCGGATCTAAAAAAACCTTCGCGCTGACTTTGTTGCAGTCGATTAAAATCAAAGGCGCGGTTCAGGGAATACATTCCCATTTCGCCCCCATCCGAGTTTTCGTCAGAACGAACGAGCGTGAGCTTGTTGCGTAAGTGTCGGCGAAGCCGCTCTCTCGACATGAGGGATGAATCTAAAACCATTGGGTCACGGTCGGCGGAGTGTGCGCCCCATATATTTCCGTGATGTTGCCAAAGGCGACCGGCAAATCCGGAGTGGGGACCATGTGCAAGCATGACTCCAATTCGAAGGTCCGTATCTTGAGGGAGTTTCTCGACGAAGGAGTCGATGCCATCGGCAATGGCCCCGCGCTCGTATTCCAATGAACCCGAGGTGTCAGTGACAAAGAGCAAATCGAGGGCCTGGGTCGCGCCGGGCTGTTTAAATCGCTCAACAAAGCAGCTGGTACCGATACCGTCAGCGTAAATCTCTCGGTCCCCCCGCAGTGGGGCTCCGTTCAATTGCGATTCGTCGATAGGTAGGCAAGCGCTGTTGATCAGTACTCCAGCAAGCACGGAGCTGAGTGTGCGTATGGGGAGGGAGAAAGCTGAAATTCCGAGTTTGTTCATATTTATCCTCACTGTTAAGACTAATTTACAATAACGACGGTCGGTCGTCCAGGTTTTTTTGACGGCAAGCGGCGTTTCTAAAAACTATTGGATTTCAACGGGTTCTGCTCTGATAATAGATTGAGATGTCACATTCCTCACGAAAACCGAGGCAGTCCAAGGGTGAGATTTTGCGGTATGTGGGCGGAAAGTTGGGCTTGGCCTCGGTTTTGGCCTCGGCTCTTGCGCTGCCCATTCTGGGGGTCGAAGTCGCTATTTCTCGCGCTCTGAGCCGAGTGCTTGCTGTCTACGGCCTCTCCTGGACTCAGGCCACCTCGGATTCAGATTTTTTGTCCTGGTTGCCCGAATCGAGCCATTACCCGATCTTGAGCTTAGTCGTTCTCGCCGGGGTGCGTGGGTTCATGGGGGGCGGAGCCCACATTTTGGCCGGGGCAGTGACTGAAAGATTTAGACTCCAATTACGTCGAAAGATTCTCTTTTGGGGTTTTCACGACAAGTCTTCAAACTCGGGGAAATTTTCTCAGCTTTTTACCGAAGTCGTCATTCGCGCATCGGATGTGATGGGCAGTATCCTAGGCTTGATTAATCAGGTCACTGCGACAGGCCTGCTCCTGGTGGGTTTGTTTCTGCTCTCAGTTCGGGTCACTGCGGTTGTCCTCTTGTTGCTCATGGTGCTGGGTGTGCCGGTTTTCTGGATGAGCAGCCGGAATGGCAGGCTCAATCGAAAAATTATTTCAGATTCTCACAAAATGTTTCACCGGATCGTCATGAGCCTGAAGAATCTTCTCTTTCTCAGACTCTATGGGGCGATTCCGCGTGAGTTCGCGAATGGGAGGCTGGGCCTCAAGTCACTTTTTTCAACCGGGATGGCTTGGCGCAGATGGAGCGGTGTCAGCATAGGCTACTCACAATTCGCGGGCATGCTGGTGGTTTGCACGGTCGTGTTTTTGAGTTCCCGGTTTCCTACTCAGGTCACAGGCACCATTTCGGGTGGCGCGATTTTGGTGTACCTGTACCTGCTTTTTCGATTTGTTCAGGGATTTGTCTCAGCAGTCCAAATTTTTTCGTGGGTTTCGGCGGGTTTTCCCAATGTCATTCACCTCATGGAATGGGAAAGCGGTGAGGGGGCGATCACTCATTTGAAAAAACGCGTTCAAGTCGACCCATCGGTTCCATCCGTTCAAAGTACTTCCGAAGTTACCGTGCAGGACCTGGAGTTGCCGGCGCAAGAAAAGCAGATTGCTTCTTCAGGCGGCTCAAAATCACTGGGTGCGGTGGGCTGGAACATCAAAAATTTGACTTTTTTTTACAAAAACTCAAAGCGCAGGATCTTAACTGATTTCAGTACGGTGATCATGCCAGGAAGTTTTACGACGATCATAGGCTCATCGGGGGCTGGTAAGAGTACACTCTTGAGTCTTCTCGTAGGCGAAGTCGTGCCGGCGTCTGGCGATATTCAGGTCAGCTTGAACGGGGTTCGCGGAAGCATTCGAAAGATGAAAGGACAGCTTTCGAGGAACTTGGGGTACGTCGGTGCTGAAAGCTTTTTGTTAGCCGGGAGTATCCGCGAAAATTTGCTTTTGGGAGTTCGCGGTCAGATCGGCGACTCAGAAATCGCTTGGGCGCTCGAGCGGGCGGAGTGCGGTTTTATTTACAAATTCGACCAGGGATTGGAGCATCAGATCACCGATCATGGTGAGGGATTGTCAGCTGGGCAAAAGCAAAGGCTTTGCTTGGCGCGAGCAATTCTTCGAAAACCCAAGGCACTGATTTTGGATGAGGCCACCGCCAATCTGGATCATGAAACCGAGCGTCGACTGGTCAAGGCACTTCTCCAGCTCAAGGGAGAAATCACGATTGTCGCGGCTACCCATCGTACGGCTCTCAGGGAAATTGCCGACCAGGAAATTTTATTAGGTGAGTGAGGGAAGGCTCACCAACTAAAGGGCCTAATAGATTCGCTACTTGCCGGTGCTCGAGCGGGCTCGTCGGGAGTTTTGGCAACAAGCGTTGGATGCCCATCGGGATAAAGTTGCGTGGGTGCCGGGTCGAGCTTGAAGTCAGCGACCTGCGAGCTTTTTTTGTTGAGCAAGTGATTCGTGATGACGATCTTGTCGTAGTCCGCGGGGCTGGGGTCTTTGTAGACTTTGAAATTCTCACGAAGTTCGATTCCTAGGACATTGCGACGAATGATGGGCTTGGGCCCTGTCGTGTCAAAGCGGTAGGCCAGCACCATGACGGGTTTGTTTTTGTTCTGGGTGTCGAGTTTGAGGCCAAGTCCTTTGAGACTGCCTGACGGGTATACGTGGACCTCCAGATTGCCATCCCATTCGATGACGTGGACAGTTTTACCCGACTGACCATGACCGTCGAGGCGGTCGTAATTGTCATCTTGCTGTGAATTTTGCTGAGCCTGCCGTCCCGAAGCAAACGAGGTAATGGAGTCAGAGGCCGGATTTTTCATCGGCCCGCGAGCAAGCTGAGGTGACAAAATAATGGCGAGACTCAGAGCGCCCGAGACAGCCAGCCATGGAAATCTGGATAGGGTGATTCTTGAAAAAGAGATTCTCATACCTCATCCATCGTCGGACGACGGGCGAGGCTTGACTGAAATCTTGTGCTGCCGAAATAGAAATGTCCGCCTTTTGGGCAGAATAGAAATGTCCTCTTTTTTTGAAACTTTAGAGTTCTTAGGGACTTAGAGCTGAGAAGAAGGGAGGCATGAGAGATCAAGCGAGGATGAGGGTAAGCGGCATGGAACT
>CAMBEX010000169.1 GCA_945865865.1 Bdellovibrio sp. ZAP7 | reverse complement strand
GGGACGCGTCCCGGGCGACCTGGTTCATCAATTGATAGCCAAAAAGATAAGGGGTCTCTCCTCCGGGCGGCAAAGGGTTGGGACCGTTCACCTTGTCGAGCGTGATGTAAGAGGGATTGTTCAGTAAATCGCGCTCAACGGCAGCGCGCAAAATCATCTCATAGTAGGGACTGCGACCGCGACCGCCCCCCGTCATCCGGGTCTCAAGATAAACGGCTAGGCCTTCGAGCATCCACGTCGGCCAGATCGAATTAGGAAGTGCTGCGTCTCCGAAAATCACTCGCAAGCCATCATAGAGTCCGCGCGTGACATCCATGTTGAGAATGTGCGTGTACTCATGGATCACAAGGAGTCTCAGCCAGTCCTCGTAGTAGGCCGTGCTGAACCAATTATCTGGAGGCGTTGCAAACAAGACCATTCCAAACCGCGCAACAGCCGCAGCAAGTCCATTGGCCATGTCCGCGTTGTCCACCACCACGACTTGCACGCGGTACCTCGGCTCCCAGTGCATGAGTCCACTCAAAAGGAGATGGGCTTCTTCGAGATAAGCGGCGGACCTGCGCGCCGTGAGTTCAAGTTCTTTTGGAAAAGTGACTCTGAAATGATCGCTCTCAATCGTCTTCCAATCCCAAAACGGCGAAAGGCCTAGCTCATCTCCGTGGCCTTGTGATGCAATCGATAATGGGCGATGTGCGGCCTCGGCCTCACCCTTCATCGCCGCAGCCGTAAAAACCGCTCCGGTTGCAAACCATCCACCGAGGATCAGACTCCGCCAAAACCGCTTCTTCATTTTTCGACTGCCATTTCGAGCCCAGCGATTTTAGCAATGATCGCGCGGCCCCCTGAAGCCAGTGCGACTTCTGACCCCTGATTACCGGCGGTCTTGCGCACAAACCCAAGTGCGACAAAGTTGAGGCCCGAGTCCGAACTCTCCGTAAGCGATAGAACCGTGGTGATCTCACCTACCTCGACTGGAGGCTCCGCGAGATTTAAAATTTTTTCACCCACTGCTGGAACTTTTCCGTTGCCCTCGAGCGCCACCAGCCTCCGAGGAGGAGATCCCTGAGTCAAAACGCGCTCGATCACTTCTTGCCCGGGATAACAGCCTTTTTGCTGAGCAATCGCATCCAGCATGCCCGCCTCAAGCGGCATGAGCAGTGAAGTGATTTCGCGACCCACCCACGGGCGCGCGGAGGAAATGCGCAGCCTTTCGATTTGCTCAAAATTCAACGCTGCGGCACCTTTTAACTCACGATCCGACCACTGTTCTAGTCGCGTGGCGCTCCCCCAGACACTCAACCAGACTCTCCCGAAATCCTGAGAGCCGTGGTGACAAACGCGAAGTTCTTCGTCGATGGCACGCGTACTCAGCGACCCGACTCCTTGGAGAGTTGCCGGTAGATTCTGTTCGGACTCCGAAAAAATCCACACGCACTCGAGCGGAAGCTCCGGCGTCAGCGTAAATTTTTCGGCAAACGTGTACTGATCAATCACTTCAAGAAGGTTTTTTTTCCAAGACCCATCTATTCCCGCCTCAAGCTCGAAACCAAAAGAATCACGGTCATAGTTCCATACGGTGAATGCCGCACGAACCCTCCCCACAGCGCTCAGAAAAAACCCCTTCGTGCCCTGCCCTACCTCGAGGTTTCGGGCATCCACAGTAGTCAGTCGATGCAGGAAATCTCGCGCATCCGGCCCGACCAGAGTGAGCCAATTCCAACGAATCGGATGATTTTCAGTTTTTGAAACGCGAAAAATAGAGAGACCGCTGCCAAGTGTCATAAGGGTGCAAAACTACTCGCCCAACTGACAGTGAGCAAGACGGAATTCCCTAAAAAGCACCCTCGCTTAAGCAAAGGTTGCTGAGAATTCGACAATTGAGCCCAAGGGGCAAATGTGCGAAGACCAACCGCATGTCCAATACCCCTTTAGTTTTTGCCGGAATGAAGGCTCTGATTGTCGGTGTCGCCAATGAACGCAGCCTGGCCTGGGCCATCGCTCAAGAACTCCACAAGGGCGGAGCCGAGCTGGGTTTTACCTACCTCGGTGAGGCACTCGAGCGGCGCGTACGCCCACTCGCTGAAGGCGTAAACAGCCCCCTCATTGAGCCGTGCAATGTTTCGGACGACACTCAAATTGAAGCCCTCTTTTCAAAAATTCAAAAAACCTGGGGAAAACTCGACATCTTGATTCATTCTGTCGCCTTCGCCAATCGCGAGGATCTCGAGGGTCGATTTATCACCACCTCTCGTCAGGGATTCAGCAACGCCATGGATATCAGCGCCTACTCACTGGTGGCGCTCGCGCGGCACTCAGAACCGCTCATGCAAAACGGCGGAAGCATCGTCACCCTCTCTTATTACGGCGCAGAAAAAGTCGTCCCTAACTACAACGTCATGGGCGTTGCGAAGGCCGCGCTCGAAGCCTGCACCCGTTATCTCGCATGGGATATGGGCCCCAAGAAAATCCGGGTCAACGCGATCTCCGCTGGCCCCGTCAAAACGCTCGCTGCCGCCGGAATCCGCGACTTCCGTTCGATGCTGGCATCAGCGCAAGAAAAAACTCCGCTCAAGGAAACCATCGAAGCCGAAGATGTCGGTGCGCTTGCGGCGTTTCTGTGCGGCCCCGGCGCAAAACATATCACGGGTTCCACGATGTACGTCGATAGCGGCGCGCACATCATGAGCTGAGCGGGCGAACTCTGTGGCTGTTCAAACCGAACTTCATCGTCATCTCGATGTTTCAATACGACCGTCTACGTTGCTCGAACTGGCGCAGGAGCGTGGGCTTCAACCGCAGAGCACGAGCATCGAGTCTTTTCGCGAAAAGCTGATTCTCACGGAGCCACTTTCGGATCTCGCCTCGGTCCTTTCGACTTTCACGATCTGCCAACAAGTTTTGGATCGGCCCGATGTACTTGCTCGAGTGGCCGAAGAAGCGATCGAGGATATTTATTCGGAGGGCACACGTAAAGTTGAACTCCGTTTTTCTCCGAGCTTTGTCTGCGAGTTCAGCAAACTTGCCTGGGAAGATTGCCTTTTAGGAATTGAAGAAGGGATCGCGCGTGCGAAAGCCAAGCTCCCGGAAATTCAAACGGGGCTCCTATGCATCGCGAGCCGTGACTATGGTTCGCAATCAGTCGACCAGACGATTGAGTTCTACCTGAAAAACCAGGATCGAATGGTCGGCCTGGATCTCGCTGGAAACGAAGTCGATTTTCCACAGTCACTGTTTAGAAAATCATTTATGCGTGCAGCGGATCGCGGCGCCAGGATCACCATTCATGCGGGAGAGGCCACGGGACCCGAGACCATATGGGAAGCCATCGAGGACCTCGGTGCCCAGCGAATCGGCCACGGAATCGCCTGTATCCAAGACCCCAAGCTGATGGAGTATTTGGCTAAAAAACAGATTTGTCTCGAAATGTGCCCCACCAGTAACTGGTTGACCGGAGTGGTGCCGTCTCTGCGAGAGCATCCCCTCCCTCAAGTGCTCAGGGCCGGCGTGCCCGTTTGTATTAATACGGACGACCCCACCCTTTTTGGGAACACTTTGCCAATAGAATCAAAGATTTGCATTGAGCAGATGGGGATGACTCCAGCCGAAGTTCAGGCCTGCCACAGCCACGCGGATCGCGCTTCTTTTATTCCAAGTAAGGATCTCCCGGGGGCGAACTAACGACAGCGCCAGGCCGGGTCGGCGAGTCCCTTTCAAAAAACCCCATTTTTTTCGAAAGAAAAGTGTTTTTTCTATTGCAGGTCTCGAGAGAGCACTCTATAAACGGCTCATTCCACGGGCGTCCATCTCCCCCCCCACACACCAAATGGTGCGTTCGTGGCGATAAAGGACTCTAAGGCACACGCCTTAGAGTCCTTTATTATTTCTGGGGTTCAATTCTCAAAAATCCGTTCGACGAAAAGATCACCGCGAAAACGTCGCGCGGTAAATCAAGTCCAGCATCTTAAGATAAGGCGCGCCCAACCAATATGCAGGAATTGCAAATCCGGTGATGGCACCGAAGATTCCTAGATGAGTCAGTCGCCAAAACACTCTCGCCAAAAAACCCTGACCGCTCTCTGAGAGCCACGTGCGATACAGAAACCAAACCACCAAAAAAACTACCTGCGTAATCAGCAAATTCTTTCTTGCCGGATGATTGATCAGCTTCTTGAGTGCATCGGTAAACTGCGGATCAGAAACCAACTTGATATAACGTTGTGTCGTAGGACTGTTCAAAAAACCTTGGAGTCCATCCATCATTCCTGGCGAAAGTTTTGACCCCTCCGGAATCTGAAATTCAAGAGGCATG
This sequence comes from Bdellovibrio sp. ZAP7, assembly GCA_945865865.1. GTDB lineage: Bacteria > Bdellovibrionota > UBA1018 > UBA1018 > UBA1018 > CAMBEX01. The sequence continues at coordinate 1,227 of CAMBEX010000169.1, read as the reverse complement.
GCAACCCCGTCATTAGGGTTTTTAGGATTATTAGGATTACTTGGGGGTGCACTCGGGACAGAAGTTTCAGCAGCGCTGGGCGCCACCGTTGCTCTATGCATCCGACTGAGGACCTCTGCTCCAAATAAATCATTCGCAAGAAAGGCGAAAACCAAAGAGCAGGCGAGCGCGACAGTCAGTACGCGCTTTTGTCGTTTTAAATGGTCATCCATATACGCACTCCCTTGACCCCATTGATTTCAAAAGCATCTCTTATTCTAAGCTGCTTTAACCCGATTTCGTCCACAGTTTTTTGCCTCATACAGCGCCTCATCCGCCGCGCTGATGAGGATTTTTGAATCAAAACCATGAACGCCCGCCGCTGCGGCTCCCACACTGACGGTGCAGCCTAGCGTGGTGTCCGTGGATCCTAGGGATTCGGTCTCCTGCCTAATCTGCTCGGCAAGTCCAAGGATCTCAGCCTCGCTCCCGCGCGCCGCCACCGCGAACTCCTCGCCGCCGTAACGTCCCACCACGCAGTGATCTGACTCAAAACGTTTGAGAATTCCAGCCACTCGCTTGATCACCTCATCTCCTGTCGGATGGCCGTGCGTATCGTTGATCTTTTTGAAGTGATCGATGTCGATGAGTAGAACTCCACAGTCTTCGCCTACGGCTTTGCACTCTTCGAGCAGTCCTTCCCACTTTTGAAAAAAGGGCCGCCTGCGGAGCAGCTTCGACAAATCGTCGATTTCGCAGGCGGCCTCCAACTTCCGGAGAACCTGGAGCACTTGCGAATAACTCGCTTCAAGAGCACTCACTTCGCCAGTGAGATGAGAGAGGAGGTTTTGGATGCCCTTGAGACTGTTTTCTAAGCGCTCCGTTTTCATAACTCAGGTCCTTCGTCGGTCTTCGTTTCGTGCCCTGATCCCGTCTGGAGGTTTTTGCCCCAGGCGTTCAACGCACACCGACTACAAAAAGCATCAGGAATGCCAAAAGACATTCCCGATGTTTCGCGCCCTTAGCTTTTGAAAAGTCACGCCGGCCCTGCGTCATCACCGACACAGCGAGTTCGAAATGACCTGATTATGCCGCTCGCTTGAGCTTGGCCACCGTCTGCGAAGCCTGTTGTGCGACTGCTGGCTCGACATGATCGCTTCCGACGTGGCGGAACTCTCCCGAGTGCAGCCCATGCCTGCGCAAGAGCCGCAAAAAGTTGCTCCGATCCAGTTGAGCCTCGCGTGCGGC
>CAMBEX010000168.1 GCA_945865865.1 Bdellovibrio sp. ZAP7 | reverse complement strand
CCAGAGAAGGTGCAGGACGGATTTTTTGTCGGACAGATTGTTCTCGGGGTGATTTTTATCGCAATCGCCTGGGTGTTCGTGCGGCCGGGGCGCAGGGATTCTGGATTTCGCGATTCCAAGCAAGACGTCCCTGGGGTGAACCCCGCCTCCTTAAACAATCCCGCTAGAAAAAATAGGCGCGGCGGCGACGATTTGGGGAGTGCGAAAATACGTACGAACCCAACCATGCGTCTGGCGGGATTGAGCATTGAAGGAAAACCGCATGAGATCCTCGGAGTCCCCCCCGATGCCGATGAAGTGATGGTCCAGCGCGCGTTCAAGGATCTGATTTTGCGTTTTCACCCGGATCGAGTCGGGCGACCCGGTTCGCGTGAATGGAAGGATGCGCAGAGCCTGGCCGAAGCGATCACTCGCGCGCGCGTTGAAATGCTGGCTCAGATTCGCTCCCGAAGCTCCTGAGTTCAGCCGATCAGTCCTGCTCCCGCGGTTTTTCGCGATCAAAGCCGCCGTTTTGCGAGCACCCTTTCTGCAGCTTGCGCCGCCATGTCACAATTTGCATCGCTCTTAAATACCGAACTCAAACCTGTCGTTCAGTGGGCAGAAGTTTCAAGCTCGCTGCAGATTCCTGCTTTTCATATTGTAGGACTTCCGGGTCGCGAAGTCGCCGAAGCACGTGAGCGCGTGCGTGCCGCTATTGAGGCTTCGGGTTTAGAGTTTCCGAGACGCCGTGTCGTACTCAATCTCTCGCCCGCTTACATTCCAAAACGCGGAACCGGGGCGGATTTAACGATCGCGTTGGCAGTGCTGGCCTCTTGTGCCTCTGAAGCCTCACTGAGAAAATCGGCTCTGAGCGATCCGAACTTTCGCGTGCTGGCGTGGGCAGAGCTCGGTCTGGATGGGTCACTCAAAAACATGGGCCAACTGACCCGCGCCGTTTATGCCTGCTGGAGTTCGGGAATTCAGCAGTTGATCGTCGCTGAATCTGAACTCACGTCAGCGATCGCGGCTCGTGAACTCATTGCAGGCGCGCGGATTTTCGAAACGCCTGCACCCGCCGTTTGCGGAGTATCGCGACTCGAAGAAGCCTGGAGCTTTCTTCAAAAGGGCCCCGCATCGGATCGCAGTTATTCGATCGAGGCTCAAAAATCTGTCGAAAATCCCGTTAAAACTTTGCGGTTTCCGCCAGCATCAAACGGACTCCTGCCGCTCTCTCCGTCGCTGGAGCGGGCCATCGGAGTCAGCATCGCCGGCGCCCACCACTTGATGATCTTAGGACCCAAGGGCACCGGAAAATCACATTCGTTGTCGTGGATTCGCGCCCTTCAACCTGAGGCGCCCCTCTTTCTTCAAGTTCAGCAGAGACTTTTGAATGAGCTTGAGTCCGAAAAAAAACAAGACGCGCGATCTCACGCGGCATCCCCTTCAGCGCACACTTGCAACTCAACCGAGCTCCTGCCCTTTCGCACCGTAGGAGCGCACGCACGTCCCGCGGCCCTTCTCGGCAGTTGTCATGCAGGAGGTGTGCGGCCGGGCGAATTTTCGTTGGCAAATGGTGGGGTGCTGGTAGCTGACGAAATATTGGAGTGGCCACGGGATACGCGCGAGTGTCTGAGAGAACCGATGGAATCCGGAACGGTCACACTCACCCGTGCACAAGCTAGTGTTGAACTTCCAGCGCGTTTTAGACTGGCTGCTACTGGAAATCTTTGTCCGTGCGGCGGGTGGCCCCCGGAGCTGAGACTCAGTGATGACTTGAACGCGCCTTCGTGCCGATGTTCACCGCATGAGCGCACTCGTTATCTGAAAAAACTTTCGGGCCCCGTTCTGGATCGAACAGATCTCGTTCTGCTCGCGCAGCGTGCGCCGGTGGCCGCGGGCTTTGCTCGCGATCAAATGGAGGGCCGCACATCCTTGTTGAGGCAACGGATCGCGCTTACCCAAGAACGAATGCTTAAAGCTTGGAAGGCCCTTCCGGGCGAGATGAGCGGTGCACAGATCGAGGAGATTTTTTCAGGCTCCACGGGCGATCAGGACTTTTTTAGAGATTTTAGCCTCCGGGGTCGCCATAAGATCCTCCGACTTGCCTTGAGCCTCTCGGCCTGGGACCACACAAACGAAAATCAGCTTAAATTACCAGGGCTTGCTCATCTGACTGAGGCCAGTCTCTACCGCCCAGAAAGATTAGGAATCTAGCTTTCCTCGAGCTATTGAACGTTGATCGATTTTGTTGACCATTTTAGTCAAGATTTGATATTCTTAAGTCAGACGGTCGCCAAAAGTGTTTTTTTGGCAGGGGGACGTTTGATTAACCGCTCGATTTTACAGCTTGTTTTTCCGTTATTCCGAACGCTTGCGTTGGGAGCGGTGCTTGCTTTTGCTCCCGGTTGCCTTCCGAACAACCAACTTTCGGCCGCAAAACTCGCCAAACTCGGTGGAAGCCAATCTGCCCAAGTAGTCAATTCACTCGAGGACCTCACCTCTGCTCCAGACGATGGCGCCAAAGGACAATGTCTCCTCTACGACACGTCTCATCCCTACAGACTCATCTGCAAAGACTGTTATGAGGCCGTTCTCGATGGTCAGTGTCCGGGCAAGTCGGACGTAGACCAATGTTCACGCACCGTCCGAGATAGTTTTAGCTCAATCGTCAATCAATGCCTCAGCGCCAGCATTGTTGCGGGCTTTACCTGCAACCGTACTTGCAGCGTGGGACAAAGACTCGACCCAGCCTCCTGCTCGTGCGTCGAAAGTTCGTCCGGCTCCGGTCAGGGAACTGAGACCGAGGACGTGGGTCAGTTTGATAGTGGCGCGCCCGATATTACTTTCAGATATTCTGCGATCGCGCCCGCCCCGGTTTCGTCGCTCTATCCCAACCAATCGGGACAGAAATGCACGTCTCAGCAAAAATTTGTTCTTGAGGTCAGAAACCGCTCGGCAACCAACCCGTTGAAAAATCTCTATGCGGTCGCGGATCTCGAAGTCGATCAGCACCTCTTTTATGGCTTTGACACTCCGGCCGCCGCACCTTCGCCCTCCCTCCTCAACGCCGAAAACTCGGTTTGGTTTGGGGCTTCAGTTTCCGTGAATACCAATACCCAACTCGTCGTCGATGTTGAATCCGGAGGACCGTCCGAACTCTTTGGTCCAGCTGCGCTTCCTCTAGCCAATGTCTGGGGCGAAGAAGGCCGCCACCAGGTGCTGTCCAACCTGGCAGGAAAAAGCGGAACACCGTTTCCCGCACCCGTTCCACGACCGTCCGGCACCCCACTCACCACCCATCCCGATAGACCTCCCGGCGTTTCCGCTATGAACGCGAAGTGGTCGGACACTTTAGGAATGGGCGCGCGCGATCAATACGGCAATCTCTACTTTGTCGACACTGGCAATGACGAAGTTCGCGTGCTTTGCGTGGATGTTGCCACTCATCAAGTAAATTCAAAGGAAACAAACCCAAACTGTGTCGGTATGTTGGCGGGCTTTCTCTACTTGGCTCACTGGTCCTACTCCGACTTAAAAATAGACGAACCACGCGCAGTGGCGGTCGACAGCGTGGGAAACCTCGTGGTCACCGAGAAAACTCAGGTGACGCTGCTCTGCAAAGTGATTGACGGATTATGCGGCGCAGTCGGAACGACTACAGTCAAAAGTGGACTCTCAGATCCACGTGGCGTCGACCTGGCTCCTGCCGGGACAAATAAGATCTACTTCGCAGATACCGGAAATGGCACTGCTGGCTCTTCAAAAATCTATTATTGCCCCACCATCAGCTCTTGTTCGATACTCATTGACGACAGTCCCGGCGCCGGAAATCTTCCCGGACCCGTGAGCGACGTCAAAGTCACCACCGCAGGAAACTTGATCCTCGCGATTCCTGGAAGCCACCGAATCTACGCCTATTGCCTCGCCATTGACTCAACCACTGGAGGATTTTGCGATACTTCCGGCGTCCTACCCAAGCTCATTTCGATCGCAGGAACTGGCTTCGCGGGGGATTCTGCCGCAGATGTTGACCGCTTAAGCGCCCAGATCACGCGCCCCTACGCGCTCGCGCTCACCAAGAAGTATGGCAGTGATAACGGCACAGAGCGTTTTTACGACTCTCATATCGCGTTTGTGGAGGAATACGACGCCACCTCTCAATCCGGCAACACCGTAAAGATTTTGTGCGGCAATTCAAACAGCGCCAATCACGGACTCTGCCTGGGTTCCGCCGATAAGATTCGAACACTGGCCGGAAGTTCGGGCGTACGCATCGGCGGAAATTTCGGAAACAATAAATCAGCCGGCGACGTACGTTTTGCCGCTCTTCGCGGGATCACCTACGACGGCTACAAAAATCTGGTGGTCTCCAGCGCTGGAACAGACCGAAGCATCCGCGCCATCACGTTTACGGTCTCGAGTCCGCTGGTCGGAAAAAAAATTCGGGTAACGGATTCGCTCGGCAGGTCCGCGCACTTCTGCGCGCAGTTTCAGATCCAAACTTCGTGTTGGGGAACCCAATGCCGCTGCGAAGCGGCGCCGCCACTTGCTGATCCCTACGACGTGGACAAATACCCTGTCTGGCTGCCGATCAAACCGGGAGACGCCTGCCCCCTCTAGCGCAAACAAGGGGCAGATGGATTACTTGAGCCGCGAAATCACTTCGCGAACCAGTTTATGAGAACCAATGGAACGAAGCGCCTCGGAGATATCCCGGATCATCTCTTTTGAGTCGCGCTCAAGATCCACAGTGTCGATGATCGAAAGCACGGCGGAGCGATCCTTGATCTTACCCAGCGCGATCACGGCCTGGCGTTTTACTGCCGCTTCAGGATCGCGTAGCAGACCAACCAGCATCGGAACGCACTCTTGCAGGTCACCCAAAAACGATTTGATCGCCGGAGCGCGCGTGCGCCACTCCTCGATGAGGCGCTCTTTTTCGGCCAAAAGCGTGAGTTCCCCGATCGCAAAGGCGGCACTTGCACGCATCAGCGGGTCCGAGTGCATGAGCATCGGCTTCAGCACATCAATCACTTCTAAATGTCCGGCTGCAAAAAGGCACATAGCCGCGTTGGCCTTGACTCGATTATTTTTGCTCGCCAACTTTGAAACCAAAAGATCCGTGCAGCGCGGGTCCTTGACCCTGCCGATCGCCTCGACCGCATTGGCTACGACGCGATCGTGCTCGGATTCTAAAAACGTCTCAAGACCCAAGATCCGATCCGTCGTGCAGAGCTTGCCAATCGCTCCGATCTGCGCCGAAATCGCGCGTTGGGATTTCTCGTTTTTCAGACTCCTAAACAGCGCATCCAAAGTCACCGGATGGTCTACGCTCGAAAGCCGGGTCACCGCCACGCAGGCCTCCACCCGCACGGCCTCGTCCCGATCCTCGAGCGCATCAAGCGCATAAGGAAGGGCCGCGGGATTACGCGACTGACCGAGAACCTCGACTGTTCTGCGTCGTTCTTCGGGATGATCTTTTTTGAGATTGGCCGCGAGTGCCTGAACGTCACGCACCTGGATGAGTTCAAAAACAGTGACGGCCTCTTCTTTTCCGCGAATGGCGTCATC
>CAMBEX010000167.1 GCA_945865865.1 Bdellovibrio sp. ZAP7 | reverse complement strand
CTACGCGTGGCTTGCGGTAAAATATGCTTCTTACCGATCACGCGTGCATCTTCGGATGGATATCGACGCTCCCTTGGAAGGTCTGAGCGAATACCGAAATATTCAGGTGAGTGGCCAAGGATTCTATTTTGATATTGCCGGCGCATATGCGGGGTACAGTGCCGGAATCGCTCTCGCGCGTTCGGATGCGATGGGGCAGGCCTTAGGTCACGCTATTGATGGTTCTCAGGATGCCGTCATTCGCGCGCTTGAAAACCTGCGTCTCACGGCTCGAGTGGACGGAGTGAATGACGGTTATGTTTTGCTCGGAACTGGATTTGAATCCGAGATTCCACCGGGCACTCGTTACGAGGTGACCGAAGGTGAGGCGAGTGCGCCGCTTGAAATTGAAGTGATCAAAAGTTTTTCCGCGGGCTCGCTCGGAAGAGTGGTTCGTGGGGAGCTTTCACAGGTTCGAACCGGAATGATCTTGAGAGAGGTTCGTGGGACGAACATCTCGTCACCGATTTTTAAAACCGCCGCGCAAACTAGGATCTCCCTCGAGGGTGCTCCTGAGTTCGCGGCGTCAGAATCGCTCGAACTTCCACCTCAAAATATTCCAAAGCCTGACTTTCAAGGACTCGAACCTAAGCTCAGATTTTGGGAAGTGATCAAACGCGTGGCGGCGGAGCTTCCGACGCTAGGCTACCGTGTTTGGCGCTATTTTCAATACGACCGCGCTTATCAAAAAAATGCTGACCGATGGGGTGTTGAGGAGTTGGAAACGGAAGGGCGATCTGATTCAGATGGCGCGCTTCGTTGGGCTGAAACTGCAAGGTCAGAGAGTTTCTCCGCGCAGATGGGACTGACTGCGCTCCCGCTGGTTCCCGCACACGCTCAAGCTTCAGAGTTTTCACCGGTCGTTGCCGTCATTGACAGTGGAGTGGATTACAATCACCCGTCGATTCATTCGCAGCTTTGGCTCAATCCTGCGCCTGTGAGCGACTCGCGTGGCCTTCAAGATCGCTATGGTTGGGATTTTATCGCGGGAGACTCGAGAGCGGCCGATGACGGGCATCATGGCACCGCGGTTGCGTCGACGGTACTTGCGGTTGCGCCCCACGCTCGGGTGATGCCGCTTAAAATTTTTAATCCGTGGGGTGTGACATCTTCGGCGGCGATTTTAGGCGCGTTCAAGTATGCGGTGGATCATGGGGCGCAGGTCATTTTGTGTGCGTGGTCGACGAGACGCGCGACGCAAGCCGTTGAGCGGGGAGTGGAGTACGCGCGCGATCACGGTGTCTTGGTGGTCGCTGCCGCAGGTGATCGGGGAGATGACTTGAGTCAGGTGGCTTCATATCCGGCAGTTTTATCGCGCGAATTTGAAAACGTTCTGACCGTAGCTTCGGTCGACGGTGCTGATCAGTTGGTGCGCGAGTCCGGACGGTATTCTAATTTTGGAAAAGAGTTTGTCGGGATTGCGGCTCCTGGTTTGGGCGTGCGTGTTGCGGCGCCACGATTGAGTGAAGAGCACGAAACTTCAAGCGGAGTGGCTGCGGCTATCGTTGCTGGAGCTGCGGCACGTTTGATTCGAAGCGAATCCGTTCGTGCGGTAGAACTTGTTACTGCGATCCAGTCCAGTGCGGTGGTGGTGCCGGATCTTGAGTCTCACGTGAGTGGTGGATTGAGGCTCAGGATTGCAGAGTGAGTGGGTTCGCGAATGGGCGGGGCTCCGTTAACTCCATCCGACAAGTGGAATAACCCGGAGGCCAGTCGCCTTGGCCTTGCGCGTGAAAAGTCCAGCTGCCTCAAAAATATTTTTGATAAAATACTGCTCGAGATTTCTGAGATCACGTCCCCATGTCACGATTCGCGTGTACGCGAGCCCGTCCCAAAACTTCTTGGGCGAACCTTTGATCGCGCCGGTAACAAGCGTGGCAATCACACCTGCAAGCTCGCGCAAAAATCTTTGAAACGCCGTGCGTGTAGGCGTTTTTACCAGCAAATGTAGATGATTTCCGACGTTGGAGTAGCGGTAAATGTTTACACCGTGTCGTGCAGCGATTTGGCGCGTGCGCCGGTCGACGTGATCGCGGTTCTTGGGGTGAAGCATCGAGAGTGTGCCTCGCGCAATCGAAGATCTGAGAACGATGTGCATCGGCGATTTTGGGTCGATGGCGCGCGCGGTTTTGCGTCGGCCTGCGCGAATCGATCCGCCGTGCTCGCGAGCGCGTGTGTGGGAGGTACTTGGAAGAAACGAAAGCTGCTTGGAAGGCACGGACGCGGTTTATCTATTTTGTTCTGATGTTTCAACGGAATAATTCTGGGGCAATGGGTTTTTGGCTGAACTCACGAGTAATCTAAATCTGCTTTCGCAGGCCTAAAAATTTCGCACACCGCACCCGGCGGTGTGTGTTGCATCATAGCCTCAACCGTCAGCAGATCATCCATTCTCAAAAGCGGAACCGAGTCCCAAGAGAGTATTGAAAGCTAACTTCCATTCGGCAGCGTAATCGTCACATTCACCTTGTGCATCGGAATCACAGTCGCTCCCGCATTATGTTGAAAGAGCGAGTTTTGAGCGTTCGGCACGCCCGTGATGTTGACCTGGGTTGCGGTTACAGTTGGTATTGAAACGACGGTCTGTCGAACCGCATCGGCGACAATGGCTTGAACCGAAAATGCAGGTAGCGGAGCAGTCTCAGTTCCCGCGGGCGAACGGCCCGAGCCGGTTGCAGTTGTGTTGGCAGCAACGTTTTTAGCGTCACCCCTTTTAGTACCATCGTTCGCGGCGTCACCGCCCGCAGCACCCGAGCTTGCGACTTCACCGCTTGAGCTAGATGACTGCTCCGATGCCGCGACTTCTTTTTTGTCAGAGCGGCTGCCTGCAGCCAGTGCCGGTGCTCCACCGCCTTGTGGGCCGGCGCTCGCGGGTTCTTTGCGTTCGTCTTTTTTTGAAGCGCTATCGGCGGACGCATCCACCGTAATGGCCTGTTGAAAAGTCGTGTTGTCCGAAAGGACCACGCTTGAACGAAGGTCCTTCATTTCCGCTGAAGTCATTTGAACGGGTTCTGAACCATTTTTTGGAGCCGCGTCAGCCTGGACGGCGGGTGCGGGCTCAGACGCGGGAGCGCGTTCAGAGCCAGTGCTTTCTTGTGCCACGGATTCTTTCTTTCCTTCTGCTTGGCCAGCGTCCGGTGCGTTACCGTTCGAGCTCGAACTAGGCTGTGTGTCCGAGGGGCCCTGCGATTCGACTTTCGCCAGCGCGGATGCTCCCAGCCCCGGGGAGGTCGCAAATATTTTCTTGTCCGTGGAACCGAAGGATTCCTCTAGCTTAGTTGGACCTTCGGATTCTCCGCCCGCACTGATCCTTTGGCCAGACGATAAATCCCCGCTAAAGGAAGGCGGCGGTGTAAATTTGAGTCCTGGGGTTCCTGGAATGATTACGGGATGTGTAAATACTTTCACCTGACCTTGTAGCACAAAGACTTCCGCTTTCGGCGGTGCATAGTGAATCGCGCCCCCGGGTCCTTGCGTCAAATACGGAGGCATTAGCCCACTTTTGACCACAAACTCCGTCCCTCGCACACCCATGGTGGCGGCAGGAGCGCGCACGCGAAACCGGCCTCCCTCTTTGAGCTTTCGTGAAACCGCCGCGCGGATCAATCCATACTTCATGTTGAGATCGACTTCGCGGTCGTCACCGCCTTTTTTGAGGTAGTGCTCAACATGGATGAGTGAGTTGGGCCCTAGATCCACGATACTTTTGTCGCGAAGGAGGATTTTAACTCGACTGTTGCTCGCGGTGTTGATGACCTGACCTTTGAAAATCATGTCGCCGGGTCGGAGGGTCCCGGCGGCAGCCGCCGCGCCTGATTTTTTGCCGTCCTCCCGCACCAGTACTTTGCCCTGCACGCTAACCACATCACCGATGGCTTCAAGGTCGGCCGCTTGAGACCCATGAGAGAGCAGTGCTAAGCCGCTCAAAGCCGAAAAAACGGCGAGTTTAGAAAATGGAATCCTAAAACGAAAGCCTCGATGATCGATCATACGTTCCGCTCTTTTCTTTTTAGAAAAGTTGATGCGAGCGCGCACCTGCCGCTCTCTTTTGAATTATCGGCTGAATCCTCAGATTAAAAAATGTGTCACGCGTGACACTCCTGAAATCACGAGCATTTTTTTAAAAAATTACCGTGTCGGATTTTTTTCGCGCTCATAGGCAGGACCAGAGGCCGAAGCGAGTGTCGTCAATTTCTTAGCGAAGTGTACCGGGGCCGAGTTCAAAACAGAGGTAAATCAATTTGATGGCGGCATCGAAACTCGTGCTAATCTAAACTCAATGTTTCTTCAGTGCCGCACGCCAAACAGCCGCTTTTGGATCGCTTTTAGTTTAGTGGCAGGCCTTGCCTGCGATTTTGGGCCTGCGCTTGCTGCGGAATCGCACCCGGGATTGGGCGCTGAAGTACTCTTTGCGGAGGCCGTGCTTGCGCATCACCGCAAGCAAACTCAAGAAGTGCTGGGCAAACTCAACGAGCTCCTGGTCGAGACTCCCAACCATATCGAGGCGCTCGAGCTCAAGGCCTTGACGCTTAAATCCACTGGCGGCGACAAAGACGCCGTGAGTACCTACAGAAAATTGCTTGAGCTCAAACCTCCTGCCGAGCGAGGTCCCTACCATTACGAGCTGGGGATGATTTATCAAAAGCACAAAAAAACCGACGCCGCGAAGGGGCAGTTTGAAGCCTCTATCAAGCGGGGGTTCAATCCGATTCCGAGCCATTTTTTCGCGGGAAACATTGATTTTTCCGCCGGGAAGTTTTCTTCGGCCGAACGACATTTTGACTCCGTGACCCAGCTGACTTCGGGAGAGATGGGACTGGCTTCTCATTTTTATCTAGGTCTTGTGTACCTCAAGACGGGAGCCGGCACCGCCGGGATTCAGCAAGTGGTCAAGGCCAGTGAGTTGTCGAAGTCTTTTGAGGGGAGCCAGGTTGCGAACGACATCTCGGGCGCTTCGAGTAAGATTTTGGATACGTTCACGAAAGGTCAGTGGTTCGGAAATTTTTCGCTTATGAGCCAATATGACTCGAATATCTCGCTGATTCCGACCGGATCGGTCGATACGAGCCAGACCTCGGGCAAGGCTACGGCAAAGGGAACGCTCATCGCGGGCGGCGGCTACATGAGTCCCGCCTTGAGTGCGCTTCAGTATGTCGCGGGTTATCGATTGACGACTAACAAAAATCTCAACGCAGAGACCCGGAATTATGAGTACTTCACCAGCGTTCCGTCGTTGTACCTGAACATCAAGCCACTTTCACGCTGGAGCGGTGGTCTAAAGCTTGAGGGAGTTCATCTCTTTCAAAACCAGCTTCAAGATTCAGCGAATCCTGATTCGGCGTATGTCTATCGGCAGTACAGCCTTTCAGGCGAGGTGAGTCCGTACTTCAAGTTTCGTCTCAATCCCACGCTTTTTGTTCAGATGGATGTCGGTTACCGGGTCGCCAATAATTACTCAGATGACGAGGGTGACGGAAATGCCACTTTGGCCCGCTTAAGTTTCACGAGAGAG
>CAMBEX010000166.1 GCA_945865865.1 Bdellovibrio sp. ZAP7 | reverse complement strand
GCAATACATGACAGGAAAAAAAGAGCTTTTCCGCCAGGATTATCCGATCCAGCGCCAGCCCGTTGATATCGAAGCCGGCAAAAAATTTCTTGCGGCAGCAATGAAAGAACTCAAGCTCAAAGAGGTTCCTGCATTGGTTTGGCTGACGGGTGACTCACCGACTTCGAGCAAAGAAGCCGAGTACTTTCAAAATCTCTTCAAGACGACGCTCGGCATCGAGCTGCGCATCGACAAGCAGATTTTCAAACAGCGCCTCGCTAAGATGTCCGCGGGCGAGTTTGATATCGTGTCAGCGGGATGGGGCCCGGATTACAACGATCCGATGACGTTTGCGGATCTTTTGACCTCTTGGAACGAAAACAACCGCGGCCGCTGGAAGAACGCTCAATACGACGAGCTGATCAGAAAGGCTCAAGGCACCACAAATCAAACCACGCGCATGGACGCCATGGCAGCGGCTGAAAAACTCATGCTCGAAGAGATGCCGATTTTGCCTCTTTTTGAGAGAAGTGTGGTTTATACGCACGCCGACCACGTTCAGGGAATCGTTCGCCGTCAGGTGGGCTTTGATCCGGATTATACCGGCGTAGAGATCAAGACTAACTAAGAGAGCTATGCTGAAGTACGCGATCAAACATATCCTGGCCGGAATCGTCACCGTGTTTTTTATCGCCACGACGACGTTCGTGGCCATGCACGCGGTGCCGGGCGATCCGATCACGGGCGCGAAGGCCATGACTCCGGAGATTCGAAAAAATCTCGAGGAAAAGTACGGCCTCAACAAACCCCTTCATGTTCAATACGCCGTTTATATGGGCAATATGCTGCGCGGAGATTTCGGAATCTCTTTTACCCAGCACAATCGCTCGGTCAACGACATCATCAAGTCGCACTTTCCGATCTCGGCGATCTTGGGTGTGCTCGCGGTTATGGTCGCGGCGTTGGGCGGAATTCTCTGGGGTTCACTGACCGCGATTTACCGCAACCGACTCCCCGACAAAGTGCTCATGGTGCTTGTTATTTTTGGAGTCTCGGTGCCGAGCTTTGTGTTTGCGGCACTCTCTCAGCTTGCGCTCACGGAACTCAACAAACGCTTTGGACTGACTTTGCTTCCGGTCGCCGGATGGGGCGAGCCTCTTCACGCCGTACTTCCCGCTCTGACTTTGGGTATCGGCACGATGGCGTTTTTGACTCGTCTCATGCGCTCTTCGATGCTCGAGGTGGTCAACGCTGATTACATTCGTACGGCGCGCGCTAAAGGGGTTCCGCCCATCAAGATTTTCTTTTCGCATCAACTTCGAAACGCAATCCTGCCGCTGATTACAGTTCTCGGTCCAGCGATCGCCGCGATCACTACGGGCGGGTTTGTGGTGGAGAGCGTTTTTGCGATTCCAGGACTGGGCCGGTATTTCGTACAGGCCGTTCAGCAACTCGACTACACCGTGATCATGGGACTTACAGTTTTTTACGGTGCTTATCTCGTGTTCATGGTCATCTCGGTCGATATTCTTTACGGATTCATTGATCCACGAATCAAAGTCGGAAAGAGTGCGGCGTGATTTTATGACCACGACTCTTTTGGAGACAACACTTTCGGTGGACACATCACTCTCTGCGGAAGTCTTTGCCCCCGCGATCAAAACCGTCGGAGTGCATTCACTGAGCCGTCCCTCGCTGAGCTACTGGCAGGACGCCTGGCTCAGACTCGGAAAAAACCGCCAGGCCATCACATCGCTCGTGATCATTGCGCTGCTCGCGTTTTTTACGCTCGCGGGGCCGCTGTTGTGGCGTGTGGATCCGGCCGCTCAGGACTTGAGCCAGATTTCTCAGGGCCCTGGATTTGGAACCTCGGCCGTTGTGGTCTCCGATACTGAGGTTTTCAATCCAACCTTTGCGAAAGAGCTTCCGCAAGGCACGGTGAGTTCAGCCATGGCTCTGGATTCGCCACAAGGCTTGACGACGGTTTCGGCACCTTCGACTGTTGCCGTTCAACTCAAATGGGATCCCGTCTCCGGCGCGACGGGTTATGTCATTTACCGAAAAGACATCAAGCCCAAGCGAGCCTCCGACATCGGACTGCCGCTTGCGGAAATCAAAGACCCCAAACAGCTCAGCTATCAAGACCAACTCACGCTCGAAGCCAAGCCCTACTATTACACGCTAATGGCGACGCTTAACGGCGAAGAATCCGGCAATATGACCCAGCTTGAAGTGACGCCAACGCAGGCACTCAAACTTGCCGACGCACTGAAAGTCAGTTCGTCAGCACAAGTGGGACAGAAAATCGGCCTCCCCGCGCATCCGTTTGGTACCGACTACCTGGGACGCGATCTCTTGGCTCGCCTCATGGCGGGTGCACGAGTTTCGCTTTTTATCGGCTTTGTCGCGCCGATGATCTACATCGCGCTGGGGCTTTTGATCGGTGGAATTTCTGGCTATTACGGCGGGCGTGTTGACCTTGCGATCATGCGCATAACCGATCTCGTGATCGCGCTTCCGTTTTTGCTCTTCATGATTTTGTTTCGAATCGCCTTTGGCGTGGGCCCCGGAGAAAGCGGTGTTTTTCCGCTATTGGTCGCGCTGATTTCGCTCTCTTGGACGAGCGCTTCGCGCCTCACACGCGGGCAGGTCTTGCAACTTCGCGAGTCCGAATACGTTCATGCGGCCAAACTTCTGGGCGCAAAACCGCTCTACGTTTTGATCCGGCACCTGATCCCCAACACGATGGGCGTGATCTTGGTTTCGCTGACCTTTGCGATTCCGAGCACCATTTTTACCGAGGCTTTTTTGTCGTTTATCGGAATGGGCGTCGTGCCGCCGACTCCCTCATGGGGCAGTCTCTGCAACGACGGTATCCAAACCTTTCTGTCGCACCCTCATGAGTTTTTATTTCCCGCGTTTTTTATCAGCGTAACGGTGCTTGCGTTCAACTTGCTGGGAGACGGACTGCGCGATGCTCTCGATCCGCGCCTCCGATCCACGGAATAAAGGCGACTCATCATGAATACTGCGCCATCAACCCCGATTCTCAGAGTCCGTGACCTCAAGGTCGAGTTCGACACCTACGGTGGCGTCGTTAAGGCCGTGCGTGGCGTGAACTTCGAAGTCGAGAAGGGCAAAACTCTTGCGATCGTCGGCGAATCCGGCTGTGGAAAATCCGTGACCGTTCAATCGATCATGGGGCTCATTCCAAGACCCCCGGGCCGCATCACGTCCGGGTCCGCTCAGCTGAACGGCAAAGAGATCCTGAACGTCTCGCTCATAGAGGCCAATAGGTTTCGTGGCAAAGAGATCGGGATGATTTTTCAGGATCCAATGACCTCACTCAATCCGACGATGACGGTCGGAAAGCAGATCGTCGAGACGTTGCGCATTCATGAAAGAATGAGCGCCTCGGATGCCAGAAAGCGCGCGATCGAACTTTTAGAACTCGTGCAAATCCCTGAAGCCGCTACGCGAGTCGATCTTTTTCCATTTCAGTTTTCGGGCGGAATGCGCCAGCGCGCGATGATTGCGATGGCTCTGGCCTGCAACCCCGGCGTGCTCATTGCCGACGAACCCACGACCGCGCTCGATGTCACGATTCAGGCGCAGATTTTGGTACTGCTCAAAGGGCTGCAAAAAAAGAATCAAATGTCGATCATTTTGATTACGCATGACCTCGGAGTGGTAGCCCAGATGGCCGACCATGTAGCGGTCATGTACGCCGGACAAATCGTCGAGTACGGCACAGTCGACGATATTTTTTATCGCTCCACGCACCCCTATACCCAGGGACTTCGGGAAGCGATGCCAGAAAATGACGAAAAAGCCCGTAAAAAGCTCGTTCCGATCGAAGGCTCTCCCCCCGATTTATTTAAGCCTCCCGTGGGTTGCGGCTACTACGCACGTTGTCCGCACGCGATGAAGGTGTGCGAACAGAACATGCCGGGTGAGTTCTTTTCTCAGGGAGCGGCTGCTGGTTCGGGCGCGACCGACCCCCACTTCAGTCGCTGCTGGCTTCAGCATGAGTTGGCGCCTGGAACGGTCCCTGCGTCGACTGCCTCCAGCAAGGTGCGCCCGTGATCTTAGAAATCAAAAATCTCAAAAAGCATTTTCAGATCGCTAAAGACAAATGCCTGCATGCGGTGGACGGCATTAATCTCTCGATCGCCGAGAACGAAATTGTCGGCCTCGTCGGTGAATCCGGCTGCGGAAAATCAACGCTCGGGCGCACCATCGTAGGACTTTACGAAAAAACGAGCGGCGAAGTTCACTACAAGGGCAAGAAATTACCCAACGCATACTCCAGCAAACACCACTTCGTTTATGCGCGCGAAATTCAGATGATTTTTCAGGATCCCTACTCCTCGCTCAACCCGCGCATGACCGTGAGAGACATTATCGCGGAAGGGCCGATGATCCATGGCCTTTGGAAGTCCAGTGAGGCCTCGCAGAAAGTAGGAGACTGGCTCGAGCGCGTGGGGCTCTCACGCGATCACGGCTCGCGCTATCCTCATGAGTTTTCAGGCGGTCAGCGCCAGCGCATCGGGATTGCGCGCGCTCTAGCTCTTGAACCTAAGTTTGTCGTGTGTGACGAGCCGATTTCAGCGCTCGATGTTTCGGTGCAAGCGCAGGTGATTAATCTTTTGGGCGAGCTCAAAGAAAAGTTCGGGCTCACGCTGCTCTTTATCGCGCATGACCTCTCGATGGTTCGCTACGTTTCGGACCGCATGGCCGTGATGTACCTAGGCTCGATGGTGGAACTCGGGCCTGCCAACGAAGTTTATTTTCGCCCCATTCATCCCTACACGCAGCTTTTGACTCAATCCAACCCCGAAGCCGATCCAGCAATGGAACGCAAGCGCGAGCACCGCGAACTCAAGGGTGAGATTCCGACTCCCGTCAATCTCAAGCCCGGATGTCGCTTTGCGGGGCGCTGTCCGATCGCGCAGGATCGCTGTCGCAGCGAGACCCCAGAGTGGCGTGAGATTCGCCCCGGACATTTCGCGGCTTGTCACTTAGTCTAATCGCCACCCATCACGCACAACTCGAATACTCAACTGGGCCAAACCATCGGCACAGGCTGAGCACTTGAGCTCCCACAACCCAGAGGCTGCAATAATCCAACGCGCCTCTTTAGGATAAGCCCCGTTTGCCAGACAAGGGTCCCTAGCCAACCGCTGTTCGCAGCGAGATGTGTGTGATTTGTGAGCAAAAATCGAAGAAATCCCCCCATTGCCAATGTCCTAAATTTAGGACATACTGAACGCTCCAGGCCGGTCTGGTTCCATCATCGGGCGCTCGAGTTCATTCGAGAACAAGGTCCCGAAATCAGGCTCCAGATCGGGGAGGCGATCCGAAATTTGCAAAGAGGTCTGATTCTCCAGATGCCCCTCAGTCGCCCCATGCCAGGCATTGCGCCGGGAGTGGACGAACTGAGAGTCAAGGATCAGCGCTCATCCGTACGGGTCTTTTACCTGGCTCGCTCGGCAGACGCGGTCATTGTTTTTCATGGTTTTGAAAAGCGAAGCCAGAAAACACCGCAACAAGAAATCGAGCTCGGGCGCAAAAGGCT
>CAMBEX010000165.1 GCA_945865865.1 Bdellovibrio sp. ZAP7 | reverse complement strand
ATGCACGAGCGACCTGCGTCGTCCTAATAGACGATTAAAAAGTGTGCTTTTTCCGACGTTAGGACGTCCCACGATTACGAGGCGTGGTAATTGGGATGACTTTGTCATGAAGTTGCGCTCCTAGGTGCCGCGCTTTTACGCGAACTCGCGTGGGGTCCTTTTTTTTTCTTGGGTTCCGGAAGATTATAGCCCATCCGTCTGAGCGCTTCGGCGTCCCTGCTCCACTCTTTGAGGACTTTGACTTTCAGTCCAAGAAAGACGTGCTGTCCGCCGAGAAATTCTTCGATCTGTTTGCGAGCTTGTTCACCAATCGAGCGAATCTTGGTTCCGCCTTTGCCGATGACCATCCCTTTTTGCGACTCGCGCTCCACATAGATCATCGCTTCGATTCGCAGGGGTTTGGCGTTTTCGTCAAATTTCTCGATCTGAACCGCGCACGAGTAGGGCAACTCATCTCCAAGCTGGAGAAAAAGTTGTTCGCGCACTTTCTCAGCCACAAAAAATCGCACGGGGCGATCGGAGATTTGCTCTTCGTCAGGATAATGGAGAGGGCCTTCTGGAATCCGTTCCCAGCTTTCTTTGAGCAGTTGATCTACCCCGCGCCCGGCGAGCGCAGAGATTTCTCGTACGTCCAGCAGAGGGATTCCGCGAGCAGCGGCTGCCTCGGTAAGATCGGAAGTGAGCTTTTTTATTTTATCAGGATTGTTGGCAAAGAGATCGCCCTTGCTGAAGAGCAGAACCACCGGGGCCTTGGATTCCTCGAGCAGTTTGAGTACAGCTTCTTCGTGTTGAAGGGCCGAGCGATAGTCCACTAAATACCAGACGAGCGAAGGCCCCTGAAGTGCCTCACGCGCCTCGTGCACCATGAACGCGTTAATTCCGCCTTCTTTGGCGCGATGAATTCCAGGCGTATCGATGAAAACAATCTGACCCTGGGGTTCGGTTAGGATCCCCAGAACCCGCTCACGTGTGGTCTGAGCCTTTGGGGTGACGATTGAAACGCGTGAACCCAACACGAGGTTGAGCAGTGTTGACTTTCCCGCGTTCGGGCGACCCACGATGGCGATAAATCCAGATTTTCTCATATAAGGCCGCTAGAGGCTGAGTGACTCAATGGCCGCTCGAGCCGCGTTTTGTTCGGCGTCTTTCTTGGAGGATCCTTGCGCTACGGCGAGGACTTGTTGATTCATTCGGACTTCTATCTCAAAAACTTTCGCATGATCGGGCCCGGATGAGGCCAGCAACCGGTAAGTGGGGGTCATTTTCCAACGAGCCTGAATCACCTCTTGTAGCTGAGTCTTGTGATCGTAAAAAGAAATAAGCTCGCGCTCCTCGGCAAAAAATGGAGCAACGAGGTGCCGGACCACCGGATAAACCGCGTTGAATCCGCCGTCCAAATAAATAGCAGCGATCAGTGCCTCCAAGGCGCTCGACAGAATGGAGGGTTTTTGGTTTCCTCCTGTCTGCACCTCGCCCTTTCCAAGGCGGATGTAGTCTTGAAGTTGAATCATCCTGGCAAGCTGAGCCAGGGTTTTTTCATTTACCACTGCGGCGCGCATTTTGGACAGCTGGCCTTCATTCGCGTTCGGATAAGTCTCTAGAAGGATGTCTGAAAGCACCACGTCGAGAATGGCGTCACCGAGAAATTCGAGTCGCTCATTGTCACGCATAGCGATCGATTTTTCGCTTAAAAATTCATGACCATAGGAAGTATGGGTCAGAGACTGGATGAGGATTCCACGGTCTCCGAACTTGTATCCCAGGCGCTCTTGAAGTCGTTCCAATTCCATAAGTTTTACGTTTTGACGCACCGAACCTTACTTGATCTGACTAGTCATGTCAATTACTCAAAGATTCTAAAAAAGCCGCAGTGTTTCAAGCACTTATAGCTGGAAAGTGCAGCTAAAATCGAGTTAGATTTGA
This sequence comes from Bdellovibrio sp. ZAP7, assembly GCA_945865865.1. Lineage (GTDB taxonomy): Bacteria > Bdellovibrionota > UBA1018 > UBA1018 > UBA1018 > CAMBEX01. The sequence goes on along the minus strand of CAMBEX010000165.1, from coordinate 3,660 downwards.
CCTGCGAACCCGTCGGAATGATGGGAGTACCCGTTGCATCTCCGTCACTTACTGTTGGCCGCCTTTACGCCCCTCTGGGGACTCTTTTTCTTAGCTGCAAGCGCAGCTCAAATCCCGGTGGCTGATTCTGCTCAACCGGTTGCAGAGCCACTGGCGGCCGTACCGATCACACTCATACACACCAACGATCTACATTCTCACTTTAGGCCCGAGAACGGACTGCTCGGACTCGGTGGCGTTGCGCGAATCAAGACCGCCCTTTCAAAAATACGAAAAACTCATCCAGACGCGCTCTTTGTGGACGCCGGCGATTGGTCCGAAGGAAACATCTATTACAACGAAGGAGCTGGCCGCGAGACGCTCAAGATGATGGACCATCTTGGCTACGACGTCGCGGTCGTCGGAAACCATGACTGGCTCAACGGCGCGGACACGATTTTACGCGCAATCGAAGAAGCACAGCCCAAGATGTCACTGGTCGCAGCTAATCTTTCGTTTGAAAACTACCCGAGGGGCGATGAGTTCCGCCGAAAAATCCCTCCTTATGTCATTCGCGAGATCAACGGCGTCCGGATCGCTTTCATCGGAATCGTCACTTTCGAGTTTATCTACGACTCCTATTTTGAGCCGGTTAGGATTCTCTCTCCGTTCGCGGTTACCCGCGAGCTTGCGGCAAAACTCAAACCGCAGTGTGACGCGATTGTAGTCATCTCACACAACGCCCTCTCCATGCAGGAAGCCCTGCTCAAGGCGGTTCCGGATATTGATCTTGTGATCAGCGGACATGAGCACTCCCAACTCACCCGTCCCATTGTCGTCGAACGCCCCGGCAAAAGCCCCGCTTGGGTGGTCGAAACCGGATCCTGGGGACGGTATCTCGGCAAAGTCGAGATGCGGGTTCAGAAGCGCGAACAAGCCGAACTGCTCGGGCGATCATCTGTGGATTTGATCAACTACCGACTGTTGCAAATGGACTCCAGTATTCCGGAGGACACTGAGACCAATGAGAAGATCCAAGTGCTCGAAGACCATTTGGAAAAGCGCTACGGCCCGATTTTTCATGATCACGTGGCTGATAATCATGTGCATCTCAGTCTGGATGGCGTCGAGAGCCTCATGGGAAACATCATTACGGATGCGTATCGCCAAAGCTCCGGAGCGGATCTGGCAATCGATCATAGCTCACTCGTGTTTTCGGGACTATTTCCCGGAAAAATTCGATCCGTAGACGTCTACAACGCGCTTCCAGCGATCTACAACGTAGAGACCGACCGCTCGTGGAATCTTCATGTGTTGCCCATGAAGGGGCGCACGCTTGCGTGGCTCATGGAAACCATCTTTGGTCTCAAGGGTCCTTTTTCGGTTCGCCAAATTGACCTGTCGGGAGTTCAGCTCATTTACAATCGCCCCCCCGAACCCGGAAATCATTTTACTTGGCCGGGTCATTTCATCTCCTGGATCACGGAATTTCTGACGGCCCCCACCCTCGCAAATACTGGGAGTGTCATTCACGAACTCGTTGTTTCCGGCAAGCCTGTTCATGCCGACCGCACCTATCGCGCCGCAATCGGCGGAGGAATCGTTCAAGCCCTTCAGTACGCCAACAAATTGGTTCCAGGATCGGTGCCACTCGAAGGACTCAGCGATACAGGGCAGGAGGACTGGCGGGTCGTGGCCGACTACATGAAAAATCTCAAAACGATCACACGAGACAAAATCGAACATGGAAATAGAATGCGTACCTATCAACCGGATCCAGGCGTACTCTACGATGACATTACCTGGACGCCGCTGCACCGAAATGAAAACTCGGACCCTTCGTCCATGCGCGCGAAGATCGGAGTAACCGTCACCAACTTCGGCGCGACCCCGCTCGAAGAGGGCGAGCAGAGTGTGCGTCTGCTGACCAACCTGAACGGCACCGACTACTCCATCGATCCGGTCATTGTTGAAATTGGAGCTTCACAAAAACTGCCCGCGCTTCAGCCAGGAATCTCGCGCACGTTTGAGTGGGAAGTCGTGATTCCACGAGATCGAAATATTTATCCAGTGACTGTTGAAATATCCGTGGGAACCAAAGAGAGCAACACCACCAATAATCGGTTAGTGCACCACTTCGCCTATGATCGAGACCTCTCCCGAAGCAGGATCGGCAAACAGACTCATCGGACGAACTGAGCATAGATCGTTTCTTGACGACTTTTCAAAGGGTACAAGCACTCGCAAATAATCACGGGTGTAGCCCGCGCGAAATTTCCGCTCTCCATTGGATACTCTCGCGGCACCCTCCAAGAGAACTTCATGGAGGCCATCGCCAGTTCTCGCGCTACGACTCAGCGTTTCTTCGCAATGACGGGTAAGCCTCTCAAGGCTCAGTCGGTTCAACAGTTTGGTGCGCCTCTGCCTTTCATGAATAGGAACAGAGCCAGGAAGTCGGGTTGCCGGAGTTCCCGCTCTTTCGCTGTAGGGAAAGACATGGATGCGGTTCCAAGGCAACCGCGACAAAACCTCTCGGGTCCACTCAAACTCTTCTTCGGTCTCACCCGGAAATCCGGTGATGACATCCATTCCGATAAATGCGCCCACTGCTGAAATTCGAGTCAAACAGGATTCGACCTGCTCAAACATATAACGCCGTTTCATGAGACGCAGGATTCGTGAGTGCGGGCTCTGAAGCGATACGTGAAAATGGCGACAAAAACGCGGTTCTCGTTCCATCAGCGAAATCAGCTCAGGTGTGATTTCGGTTGGGTCCAATGAGCCGACTCGCAATCGTTCAAGAGTAGTTTCGGCAAGAATCTGGGAGCAGAGCTTTGCGAACTTCACCCCGTTGGGGGCCTCATCACCCCAGTCGGTGCCGTAGTCGCCGATATTTGTTCCGGTAAGAACAACCTCTCGACAACCTTGCGCGACAAGTTGACGGATCTGATCCGTGAGTTGTTCGGGGGCAATGCTTCGGCTCGGGCCTCTGCCATAGGGGATCACGCAATAAGTGCAAAACGAATTGCAGCCTTCTTGTATTTTCAGAAAGGAGCGGGTCCGCGAGGTTTGCCCCTGATGAGCGGCGGCAAGACTTACGGGGGGCGTGAGAAACTGTTCAGCCGTGTCCGGCCAATCCCTGTCCATCGGGTGGCGCGAAAGCATCTCGTCATAGGACTTTGCGGATCCCAAAATAATAGCCTCAGAAGGGTGCTCATCCGTGAAGGAAGGAGTCCTCGGCTTTTTGAATACTTCGAGAACGAGATCCACGAGCTTGAGCTTGTCCTGATTGCCAACGATGTAATGTATTCCAGCGGATTTAGCGAGACGTTCAGGATCGACTTCCGCAGCGCATCCGGTCACCACCACTCGAGCAGCCGGATTTTCACGCGCCAATCTGGAAGCGAGTTTGCGGGTCTGCCGATCCGCCTCGTCGGTCACCGTACAACTATTTACGATACAGAGTGACGCATTCGTCAAATCAGAGCCGGCGGGACTCCAGCCCCGCTTTTGAAGTTCTGCTTCAATGATCTGGCTGTCATAGAAATTGGCTTTACAGCCCAGCGTTTTGACGATGTAGGACCCAGTCACGAAATATTCCCTCGCTTGCTTCCGGCCCGAGCTTCGATCTCGCTGATATAGGCGCCACCGAGGAGCTCGTCTCCCAGATAAAAAGCCAAT